>VGFD01000009.1 GCA_016868975.1 Armatimonadota bacterium
TGGGAGGGGCCGGACTGGTGGCACCGGGAGGTGTTCGGGGTGATTCGGGGGTATCTGGAGGGGCCGGAGGAGGAGCCGTTGTTTTTGGCGGTGGCCAGTGGGCACGGGGCGGCGAAGACGGCGTTTGTGGCGTGGGTGATTCAGTGGTTCATGGCGTGCCGGGGGCATCCGCAGGTGGTGTGTACGGCGAACACGGAAAGCCAGTTGGCGACGAAGACCTGGCGGGAACTGGCGAAGTGGCACAAGTTGAGCGCGGTGAAGGACTGGTTCGAGTGGACGGCGACCAGTTTCTTCCTGAAGGCGCACCCGGAGACGTGGCGGGCGAATGCGATCCCGTGGAGCGAGAACAATACGGAGGCGTTTGCCGGGACGCACGAAGAGAGTGTCTTGGTCGTGTTCGATGAGGCCTCCAAGATCAGTGACCGGATTTGGGAGGTCACCGATGGGGTGTTCACGACGAAGAAGAACATCTGGCTGGTCTGTGGCAATGGCACCCGCAACACAGGCCGGTTTCACGCCTGCTTTCACGGGTTCAAGAAGTATTGGCGGACCTGGCAGGTGGATTCCCGTGCCTGTCGGGCGGCCAACAAGGGGTATTTGGAGCGGCTCGTGGAGCAGTACGGAGGGGAGGAAACCGACCAGGCCAGGGTGCGGGTGCGGGGGCTATTCCCGCGCTCGGCCACGCGGCAGTTGATTTCCACCGAGGCGGTCCAGAAAGCCCAGCAGCACCAGGCCGAGGGCTGGGATCATCTGCCCAAGCTGATGGGGGTGGACGTGGCAAGGTTCGGGGAAAACTCCTCCACCATATGTATACGGCAAGGTCGAAAGGTGTTCCCCATCGAGGTCCTGCCGAAAATGGACCTCATGCAGACCGCGCACCACGTTGCCGAAGCCATCCGCCGGGAGAGGCCCATACAGGTGTTCGTGGACGGCTCCGGGATTGGGGCCGGGGTGGTGGACCGGCTGCGGCAGTTGAATTTCACCGTGACGGACGTGAACGGCGGCAACCAGTCGCTCAACCCCCGGTTCCTCAACAAGCGCGCGGAGATGTGGTGGGAGATGAAAGAGTTCATCGAGGGGCTGTGCGAACTGCCCCCGGAGAAGGGTCCCGGGACGACCCTGAAGGACGAGCTGACCGCGGTGGAATACGACTACACCGACAAGGGGCGAATCCGGCTAGACCGCAAGCAGGATATCATGGCCGAGCACGGCTGGAGCCCCGACAAGGCGGACGCCCTGGCGCTCACCTTTGCCTACCCGGTGGCGGATTTCTCCGACGTGGGGATGATGCTCAATCCGCCGATCTTCGACGATTCGTGACAGGAGGCAGCCATGAAGGGAAAGAAACACCCCATGAAACGGCACCCCAGGCCGAGATACTGAACGCGGCGCGGCAGTGCAGCGAACTCACCCGAGCCATAAGGAGGCTCCATGCCCGAGACTTCCGACGTGAAATACCGGACCATCGACCTCTCCGCGGAGATCAAGAAACTGTGGGGACCCGAATGGAACAAGCCCGAACCGGCCTACGAGTTTTCCAACGGGCGCAAGTTCGTGCTGCGCACGGGAGACGCGGCCATCTACGAGTCGAGCCCGGACTTCTGATGAGCGATGCCGTGGCTAACGACGGCGCAACGTCACTCGGCCCATCGCCAGTTCTTGAGGAAGCTTTCAAGAAACTGGCTGCGCTTGACGGCACTGAGCTGCTCAAGAACGTCCGGTGGGATCGGGTGCGCCAAGATGCTAGAGACATGAATCGGCTTACGAAATATCTGCATGATGCTGACGTAAGAGAGTCTGAATCTCCAGAATTTGCTCGTCTATTAGCCCTCGCGCACTACGAAGGGCGATTAACTGCAATACTGAAACGTGCGGGGCTGGTTCTTGCTCAGATGGAATCACGCATGAAGGAACCAAGTGAGGTTATCAAGAAAACCATCGCGGAAACCGAAGTGCGGCAGTGGTACTGCCGCGGCTGCAAAGCGAACGTCGAGGAACGCGCCCCGAAAGACCAGGACACGGTGACCTGTCCCCGCTGCGGGGTGCAAAGGCCCTGGGAGGTCAAGTCATGATCCTCTATCAGGAAGGGGCGACCCCCGCACAACACGCCCTCGCGCACGAGGTCCTGGAGATTTTGGGGGTGGCCTACCCGGGCCACCCCTGGGCGGTGCGGGTCTATGGCAACGACAGCGGTGGGGGGGTGTTCATAACCCACCTGGATTTCCCCGGCAATTGGGGCATGAACTGCAAGGGCGCGACGTATTCCTCCTCGGCGTTCAAGCGCGAAGTCATCATCAAGGCCGGCGAGTGGCTGGAGCGCGCCGCATTGAAACGGGGCCGCTACGACGATGACCAGGACCACTACTACGTCGAGGGGGTCCCGCTCAAAGACCAGCACTACAAGGAGAAGGGGTAGTGGATTTTCTGAAGCTGACCCAGGAAGCCTACGAAGCCTCCACGGCCTACATCGAAGCGAATTTCCGGGCCGAGTGGGACTACTCGCTGCGGACCTTCCGCCTGGAGCACGCCCAGGGGTCCAAGTATCTCTCGGATTCGTTCAAAGCCCGCTCGCGCATCGTCAGCCCGCAGACCCGCTCGATCATCCGCAAGAACGAGGCGGCCGGGGCGGTGGCGCTTTTCTCCAACATGGAAACGGTCAACCTGGAGGCGGGCAACCCGGATGATCCGTACTCGGTCGCCTCCACCGAAGCCATGAAGGCCGTGCTGGAATACCGCCTGCACAAGACCATCCCGACCTTCGAGGTCTGCATGGGCGGCATCCAGGACGCTCAGACGCAAGGGGTGGTCGTCTCCTACCAGTATTGGGAGTACGACAAGAAAAAGAAGATCGACCGGCCCTGCGTCGAATTGCGCCCCATCGAGAACATCCGCCTGGACCCAGGGGCCTCCTGGATCGACCCGGTGCGGACCTCGCCCTACTTCGCCGACATCATCCCGATGTACGTCTGCGACGTGCGCGCCATGATGAAGGCCCAGGACGACAAGACCGGGCGGCCGAAGTGGAAAAAGTACGACGACGCGGTGCTGGAGAAGGCGCGACCCGAACCCAGGCAGACGCAAAGAACGCGCCACCAGGACCCGCACGAGGAACCCAAGCCCATCGGCGCGTTCGATGTGATATGGGTCATGCGCTGGTTCATGAAGGACTCCCAGGGGGAGGACCACGCCTACTACAGCCTGGGGACCGAGGCGCTGCTCACCGACCCCAAGCCGCTCGCGGAGGTGTACTTCCACGGCTTGCGGCCCTACGAGATGGGCTACGCCATCCTGGAGACTCACCGGGTCATGAAGACCAGCCTGCCGATGCTGCTCAAGCCGCTGCAGCAGGAATCCACGGACCTTCGCAATCAACGGCTGGACAACGTCAAGTTCGCCATGAATCCCCGCTGGCTCGTCGCCTCGGGCCGGCAGGTCGATGTGCAATCGCTGGTCGAAAATCGTCCCGGCGGGGTCACGCTCACGTCGGACCCCAACACGGATATCCGGCTGGAAAGAGCCCCGGACGTTACCTCCTCGTCCTATGTCGAGCACGACCGCCTGCGGGCCGAGGGCGACGACCTGGCGGGGAATTTCTCGCCCAATACCAGGGTGGCGAACAAGGCCATGAACGACACCCTGGGGGGCTCGCGCATGGCGACGCAGGCCGCTGGGATCATGACCGACTACATGCTGCGCACCATCTTCGAGACCTGGTGGGAGAAGGTCCTGCGGCAACTGGTGCTGCTGGAGGCGAAGTACGAGACCGACCAGACGGTGCTCGGGATTTGCGCGCGCAAAGCGGGGCTTTTTCCGAGGTTCGGCATCTCGCGCATTACCGACGACATGCTGGAGGGCGAGATGACGCTCACGGTGAACGTGGGTTTCGGCGCCTCCGACCCGTGGATGCAGTTGCAGAAGTTCATCGCCGTCACGCAAACGGCCATCGCCATCGTGCAGAACGCGCCCGCCGGGTTCAACGTCGCCGAACAGGTGAAGGAGATGTACTCCAAGGCGGGCTACCGCGACGGCTCCAGGTTCTTCGGCGCCCAGGGCGACCCGCGGCTCATCAAGGCGATGCAGATGGTCGAGCAGTTGCAGGGGGCCCTGAAGTCCAAGGGCCTGGAACTGCAGGCCGGGCTGCAGGATACGCAGATGAAGCTCGCCTCCGCCGAGCGGATCAAGCAGTGGGAGTTGCAAGTGGACGTGCAGCGTATCGGCGGGGACCTGCGGTTGCGCGACGTGGAGAACCGCATCGACGCGCAGCGGCTCTCCCTGGAGCAGTTGCAAACGCTGGTCGAAGCCAAGGCCGGGCAGCAGGAACAGCAAGGTCGCCTGATCGAGCTATCGACCGACATCGAGGCGGCGCGGCTCGCCAATGAAAGGCAGCGGCTCAAGAACGCCGAGGCCGCCATGGAACTCCTGCATGACCAACGATGACCTGATCGACGCCGCCGAGCTTGGCGAGCAGGCGAAGCGCTTTCTCGACAGCGACGTGGGGCTGTCCATCCTGCGCGAGATCGAGCACGACGAGGCCGAGGCGGTGGCGAGGCTCGCCGATACCGACCCCACCAAGACCGGGGAGATCATGAAGTGGCAGGTTGAATTGAAGGCCGCGCAGAAACTGCGCGCGAAATTGCGGTTACTGGTGACCATCGGCGAGAACGCCAAACAAGCATGGAAGGCACAACATGACTCGTAGGACCGAAAGAATGGCCGAGGAAGCAGCCCGGGTGGCCTCGGAGGCCGCAAGGACCCTGCAGGCAAGAGGGCAGGATGTCCGGCAGGAACCCGAACCGAAGGAATCGAAAGAGCCGAAGAAGGACCCCGGGAAAGCAGAGGCGGACGCAAGGGCGGCCCTCAAGAAGCTCCGGGATGAGCCCTCGGAGCGCGACCAGTTGATGCAGGAGTTCTACGGGCGCGCCGACAGGCGGCACGAAGAACCGCCGCCGGAACCGGAGCCGGCCGCAGCCCAAACCACGGAACCCGAACCCGCTCCCGAACCCGTCCAGGAACCCGCCCCGGAACCTACGGTCAAGACGATCCGCGTCAAGGTGGACGGCGAGGAGTTCGATGTCCCCGAGGAGGAGGTCAACGAAGCCGGCGGGGTCCGGGCCTACCAGCGCGAAAAGGCTTCGGAAAAGAGGCTCGCCGCTGCCCGGCAGACGCTCGAAGAATCCCGCCGGATGATGGCGCAGCTCCTGGAGGCGCAGAAGCCCCAGGAAGCCCCGGTATCGGACGTGGAATTTCTCAAGGCGCGGCTGGACAAGGTGCGCTTCGGCACGGACGAGGAAGCCGTGTCGGCGTTCCAGGAGGTCATCGGGCGGGTGGCAAAGCCCGTGGACGTGAACGCCCTGATCGCGCAGACGACGGAAAAGTGGCGCCACGACACCGCCATCGAATCCTTCGCCAAGGCGAATGCCGACATCCTCTCCGACCCGACCCTGGGGGTCCTCGCCCACGCCCTGCAGCAGCAGGGCATGGAACAGCTACGCAAAACGAAAGCGCCCGGACCCGTGGACTGGAACGGGTTTTATAGTACAATCGCAACGCAGATACGGAACGCAACCGGACGACACTCCCAGCCGCCTGGCGTTCCGGCCCCGGCGACGACCGGGACCGCACCGAGCCCCACCAGCCCGGTTTCGGACAAGGAGGCCCGCAAGGCTTCCATCGTGACCCTGCCGACAGCAGCGGCGCGAGCCGTAGCGCCGGCAGAACCGAAACCGGAGACGCGCGAGGACATCCTCTCGGAAATGAGGAATTCGCGTATGCCGACTGGATAGGAGCGTTCCATGGCAGGGCAACTGTTCCTCACCAACTCGCAGGGGGGCTTCTACGCCTCCTTCAACCTCTCGAAAGACCTCCGGCGCGGCGTCCAGGGCAAGGCGAAGTTCCGCCAGTTCTGCGACATCCGCGACGCCTGGGGCAAGGTGACCCGTTCGGGCCAGACCTTCACCTGGGACACCGTGCCCATGATGAGCCGGGGCAACCGGGCGCTGGTGGAGACCAACACCATCGCGCAGGGCAGCCACACCATCTACCAGGGAACCTTGACGGTCTCGGAGCGTGGCTTTTCCGTGCCCTACACCGAATTCCTGGAATCGATGGCGATGATGAGCGTGCGCCAGCCCATCATGCGCGTGCTCAAGTACGACGCGCTGTGCGACATCGAATCGACCATCTGGACGGAGTTCAACAAGACCGCCATGCGCTTCGCTGCCGATTCCTCGGCGGCGGCCCCGTCGCTCACGAGCAACTCCTCGGCCACGGTGACCAATTCGGTGCCGCTGTCGAAGAATAACGTCCGTTCCATCATCGACCAGATGAAGGACCGGGACGTGCCCTACTGCGATGGCGAGTCGTACTACGCCATCGCGCGGCACAACGGCCTGCGCGGGCTGAAGAACGACATGGAGGCCATCCACCAGTACACCGAAACGGGGCTGGAGCGCATCGCCAAGGGCGAAATCGGCCGCTACGAGGAATGCCGCTTCGTCGAGCAGACCGTGATTCCCCGCGGCGGGGCGACCGACTCAACGACCTTCAACGCCTACACCAATACCGGGGACACGTGGAACTCCGGGGCGGCTGCCGGCGATTGGGTGTTTTTCTTCGGCGAGGATACGGTCTGCGAGGCCGTCCACACGCCCGAGGAAATCCGGGCGAAGAACCCGGACGACTACGGCCGTTCCAAGGGGATCGCGTGGTACGCGCTGTACGGGGCCGGGATTGCTCACAACAACGCCGACAATCTCGCCCAGGCGCGCATCTTCAAGTTCGATTCGGCGGTTTAAGCGGGTCACCTCCGCGGTGGTGGATTTCCGTCCGGGAGAGACCCCAGGACGTTAAAGACAAGCATGGCCTTCCCCATGCGTCCCCAGGAAGTGCCGCGCCGGGAGGCGGCGCGGTAGGAGAGAAACATGGCACTGGACCGCAACTACGACTCGCCCGAGTACAACGTCACGCACATCGACCAGTACGACCGGGTGGGGATCACCTCCTCGACGCTGTACTTCGCGCAGTTCATCGCGCGCGCGCGGATGTATGTCACCAACATCGTGGTCGGCATTCGCAGCGTCGCCTCGCTTGCCGCCCTGACGGTCATCGTCGGCCACGGCACGAGCGCGGCAGCGGCGTTCTCGGCAGTGGCGGGGACCACGAATGCATGGATTTCCGCGACCTCGGTGGGCTCCTACAACACCATCACGCTCAACCGCACCCTCGCCTCCGGCGAGAAGCTCGGGCTGGTGTTCACCGACGCCAAGGGCAAGGTCTACGTGTCCTACGAATACCAGTTGCTGCCCGCCTAGAAGGAAGCCGGGGTGTAACCCCGGCCCTTCATGACGTTCGCGGAAGTAGAGAACAAAGACCCGGGCCAGCATCAGCGCTGGCTCGACAAGCACGGCTTCAAACCGGACGCGGCGGGGGCGTTCCCGATAGACCGGTTCGAGGGCAAGGTCGCGGTCGGCGCCGAGAAGATGCTGGAGAACATCCGCATCAACGTCTCGAACGGGTGGTACGAGCCGCTGTATGACCATCCCTATGACGAGCGCACCTTCGTCATGTGCTGCGGCGGGCCGTCGTTGGGCGAGCACCTCGTGGAGATCGGCCAGAAGGCCGCCCAGCCCGAGCGCTATCTCGTCGTGTGCTCGAACATGACGGGGGCGTACCTGCGCGAGCATGGCATCGTGCCGCACGTCCAGTTCATCCTCGACCCGCAGGAAAAAAAGCGCAGGGACGTGGAGAACGCCTCGTCGGAGGTCCAATACTGGATCAATGTGGCCTGCGACCCGGCCGTGTTCAGGACGCTGCAGGAGCAGGGCATCAAGCCCTACGGCTACCTGGCCGACTTCGACGCCGAGGGCAAGGCAATCAAGGCAGTCAGGGAATCCATGCTCCCGGGGCAGGGGATGATGGCCATACAGGGCGGCTCGATGGCGGGCCTGCGGGCGATCAACCTCGCCGATGCCAAGGGTTTCCGCAAGATGGAGTTCTACGGGTTCGACGCCACCGCCCGCATTCACGGTGAACGCGCGCAACTCTACGCCTACGACAAGAAGCGGGGCGAGGCGATCATCGAAGTGCAGTGCGATCGCTGCCCGGCGAGGTTCGACACCACGCTCATCCTGCAGTTGCAGGTGAACGAATTCCTGACGTGGCGCATGAACATGCCATGGATGGACATGCAGATCATCGGCGGCGGGCTGATCGCGCACAGCCTCGGGCACGCCCGCGAAGCGGAAGCCAGGCACCCGAGCGCGAAGTACCGCTACACGAAAGCCTATAAGCACCTGCAGAAGGAACTGCACGACGGCGGCGACTATGGCCATGCCGGGCAGCAGTTCATCCCGACGATTTTCCATGCGGTCGCGCAGCTCGCCAAGCGCCACGGCGCCGTCTCGGTGCTCGATTACGGTTCGGCGTCCGGCAACACCATGAAAAAGGTGCGCGAGCACCTGTGGTTGCCGCCGAACGTCGAGGACCGCTGCTACGACCCGTTCGTGGAGCAGTTCGCGGCCGAGCCCGAGCCGGCCGACTTCGTGATTTGCACGGACGTTCTGGAGCACGTCGAGCCGCAGTGCATTCATGCGGTGCTCGATCACATCCAGGCGCTTACCAGGCGGATTGCGTTCTTTTCAATCTCGCTCGTCCTGGCAAAAAAGACCTTGTCGGACGGTCGCAACGCGCACATCAACCTGCCCGGGGTCGAGTTCTGGCTGAAGGAGATGAAGCGCCGTTTCGTGGTGAGCGAGGCGAAGGTCACCACTGAGTACGTTCTGGTCATTGCACAGGCCATCGAGGACGTGAAGGAAACCCTGAGAGGGCGCAATGGAGCCTGAAGTTGTCGAAGTGCGGGCCGTGGAAGCGCCATCACGAGATGCGCTGATGGCGCAGGCAAACGACATCGGCAACCAGTTGCGCGCGCTCATCGTCGAAGCGAAGCGGCTGCCGCGCGAGAAAGACCTGGAGGCGCACCAGGACCCGGCGCGCGCCCTGTCCATCGCGCAGGCCCATCTGCAAACCGGGTTCCTGTGGCTGCGAAAGGCGATCAACTCGCCGAAGGAGTTCTAGGATGTGGTCGCCTGACGGCAGCCACGAAGCCGGCAGCGAAGTGGGGAAGATGCGTTTCGACATCGTCCCCTACATGCGCGGTCGATGCCTAGACCTGGGCTGCGGGCCGACAAGAGCATGGCCGCATTTCGTCGGGGTGGATTCCGGCAAGGACGAGCACCTGTTCGGGGTGGTCATGAAGCCCAACCTGCGGGCGGATGTGACCGACCTGTCCATGCTCGCCTCCGGCGAGTGGGATTGCGTGTTTTCCAGCCACACCCTGGAGCACGTCCAGTACGAGCAAGTCCCCGAGACCCTGGCCGGCTGGATGCGCCTGCTCAAGGTGGGCGGGTACCTAGTTTTGTACCTGCCCGATGCCGACGAATACCCGCACTGCGACAGGCGCGGCGAATGGGAGCAATGGCACCGCAAGTACGGCAAGCGCTTTGCGACGAAGGACGCCTGCGCCGAGGAACTGGCGAACCTCCGGCGGCGCAAGGGCGCCAAGAAAACCGGCGAAATCTACGCGGGCACGCCCTGGGCGAACCCGGACCACAAGTGGGACGTGACCTACGACAAGGTCCTCGCGGCCATGCCCGAGGGGTTCGACCTGCTCGAATTCCAGAAGCGCAATGAAGGCGTCGAATACAGCTTGTTTTTCGTGTTCCGCAAGACCATGGGCGGGCGGTCCCTCTCATGGAAGAATCCGAAGCCAGAAAAAACCGCCGCAGTCTGCCGCTACGGCGCGATTGGCGATTGCATCATGGCCACGTCCATCCTGCCGGGGCTCAAGGCGCAGGGCTTTCACGTCACGTTCTACACGGGCACGACCGGGGAGGAACTGCTCAAGTACAACCCGCACATAGACCGCCTCATCGTGCAGGAAAAAGACGCAGTGCCCCCGCAGATGCTGTGGGAGTTTTGGGAGCACGAGCGCAAGAAGTACGACCGCTGGGTGAACCTGTCGGAATCCGTGGAGGGCAAGCTCCTCGCCTGCCCGGATCGGGTGGAATTCCGCTGGCCGAACGAGGTCCGGGCGGCGCTCATGGACCGCAACTACCTGGAGCACGCCCACGCGCTTGCCCAGGTGGGAGGGCCTTACCGCACCGAGTTCCACGCGAGCCTCGAGGAACGCGAGTGGGCCAGGGGCGTCAGGCCAGGCCCGCGCAATGTGCTGTGGTCGCTCGCGGGGTCCTCAGGTCACAAGGTCTGGCCGCACGTCGATACGGTCGTCATGGGCATCCTGCACCAGTATCCTGATGTGCATGTACTGCTGGTCGGGGACGAGTCCTGCCAACTCCTTGAGCAAGGCTGGGGGAAGGAACCGCGGGTCCACTGCCTTTCGGGCAAGTGGACGATTCGGCAGTCGCTCGCGTTCTGCGAAGTGGCCGATCTCATCATCGGCACGGAAACGGGACTCATGAACGCGGCCGGCTGCATGGACGTGCCCAAGATCATCACGCTGTCGCACTCCTCCGAGGAGATGCTGACCAAGCACTGGCGTAACGTGCAGGTATTGCGGCAGCCGCAAGGAGTGGGCTGCCCGAAGCAGCCCTGCCGGCAGCTTCACGGCGGGGCTGGTTACGATGCCTGGATCGACTGCCCGCAGGAAAAAGAGCACGGGGTGGCGCTGTGTCAGTTTCACGTCACCCCGGACATGATGTGGCAGGCGGTGATGCGGGTGCTCGGGGTAACGATGAGGAGAGCCGCGTGAGGCTCTTTGTGGGCTATGACCCGAGGGAGGCCGTGGGCTGGGAAGTCTTCATGCGCTCGTTGCTCGCGCAAAAGGAAATCGTGTCCGTGACGACCCTGCAAGGCGAGCAGCGGGATGGCACGAACGCTTTCACCTACGCGCGGTTTCTCGTGCCTCATTACTGCGACTTCAACGGCTGGGCGATCTGGATGGGCGGCAGCGACATGCTGCTGCGCGCGCCGTTGCGCGATCTCATGGAGGAGGTCAGCGCCCGCGACGCCGTGACGGTGGTAAAGCACGACTACCAGACGAAGCACCCCATGAAGTACGTGGGGACCCCGATGGAGTCCGGCAACCGGGACTATCCTCGCAAGAACTGGTCCTCGGTCATCGTGTGGAACTGCGCGAACCGCATGAACTGGCGGCTGACCCCGGAGTACGTCGCCAGCGCCACGGGCGAGCATCTGCACCGTTTCGCCTGGCTGCCGGATGAGCGTATCGGAGAGTTGCCGAAGGAGTGGAACTGGCTTGCAGACGAGTACGGCCCAAACGACGGGGCCAAGCTAGTACACTGGACGGCGGGTATTCCCGGTTTCGAGCGCTATGCCCAAGCGCCGATGGCGGCACACTGGCACAGGATGAAAAATGGCGACCTCGGGCAGCTATAACTTCTCTCTCACCGCCGCGCAGATCATTCAGGCGGCGTGGGAGGATTTGGGCATCCTGCAACCAGGCGGGACGATAGTCACCGCGCACCAGACGATGGCGCTTTCCCGCCTGAACATGCTGGCGAAGCAGTGGCAGGCGAGGTCGGACTACTCTCCGGGAATGCCGGTCTGGTCGAGACAGCGGGTGTGGCTGTTTCTCGCGTTGCAGCAGATGAAATACCACATCGGCCCCGCCTCGGGGGATTCCAGGGCCACTACGGCCCCGGGCAGGACGACGATCCGCGCCGATGAAGCGGCGGGCCAGACGGTCCTCGACGTAACTGCCCGGACGGATACCGCGACCGACCCGGGGACGACGGTGACGATGACGGATGCCGACATTATCGGTGTCGTCACGGACAAATCCGGGGGCGATGACATCCACTGGTCCACGATTTCCAGCAGTTCCGGGACCGGCCCCACGGTGACCCTTGCGAGCGCCCTGCCAACAGGGCAGCCCGCCGGCACCGGGAATTACGTCTATTGGTTCACAGCAAGAGCGCAGAGGTTCCCACACATCGAGACGGCGGTGCTTCGGAATTCGTCCTACAACGACACGCCGTTGGCGATCTACCGCAGCGTCGATGAGTACGAGGAAGGCGTGGCGGACAAGTATTCAAACGGCGACCCGAGCGCGATGCTGGTCGAGCCGCTCGTCACGAGAACCCGGGTAACGCTCAATTCCCGGCCTACCGACGTGACAAAGCAGATCGTCATGACGGTGCTCTACCCGGCCGAGGATTACGATGCGACCACGGACGATATTGCCTTCCCGCAAGAGGCATACGCCGCGTTGTCGTGGGAACTGGCCTTTCGGTGCGCCTCGTCGATGGGGGTGAACTGGACGCCGCTTATGGCAGCGAACCACAAGAATGCTGTCACGCTGTTCCGGGGAATGAACCCGGAAGTCTGCAACTTGTATTTCCAGCCCGGAGGGGTTTGACGTGGTGACGACGAACTTCACAGACGATGTGACCGTGGTCCCGGCCTCGTGGCTGGACGATGTTGACACCGCGGCCTATTCGCTGCTGACCTCCCCGGCTGGGACAAACACGATAACGGCTACCGGCCCTGCTTCAATGGGGGCCTATGCGTCGGGGCAGATATTCCGGTTCCTTCCGGCGAATACGAATACCGGGGCGACCACGATCAACATTACCCCGTCCGGTGGTTCCGCTCTTGGCGCGAAGAGCATCTTCTGGAATGGTGTGGCGTGTGTTGGTGACGAGATAAGGCAGAACATCCCGTGTTTGATTGTTTATGACGGCACGCAGTTCCACATCATAGGCAATGGGTTCAACGCCCCGTTCCTTGACTCGCATCCTGTTGTTGTGGGAGACACGGACCGAACCAAGAAGGTCCGTATCGAGGCGGACGGAATAACGACCGGGACGACCCGGGTTATTACTGTACGTGACGCGGATTTCTCTATTGGCGCGGCAACGCAAGCAGAACAGGAGTCTGGAAGTTCTGTTGTCGTATCAGTAACCCCAGGTCGCCAACAGTTTCATCCCAGCGCCGCGAAGGGCTGGGGCTACTGGCAGAACAACGGGACCCTTAACAGCAGCTACAACATCACCTCCATTGCGGATAGTGGCACCGGCGTTCACGGCGTCGTGTGGGCGACGGACCTCAGTGCCTCTACCGCCGGTTCGGTGGTGTGCGGCGGAGAGCTGAATGCCGCCGACACTGGGAGCCTCGTTATCGTCTATGTCGATTCATACATCGACGCCACCACCACCAACTTGCAGGCGCGTCGAGTGTCCGACGCAGCGCAGACCGACCCGGGTTCGGGCTGGATGGCGGTGCTTTTCGGAGACCAGTGATGAAGATCGTCTATACGCGGCCCGATGGGGGAATTTCCGTGGTGAGTCCCGCCGAAGGGGCCCGCCTCGCGAACTCCGTGACGCTCGCGAACGGAACCGTCCTGAGTGGCGGCCCGCGCTCGGTGGACCAGTTCCTGCGGCGGTGGCCAGTCGCGGGTGCTGTCGCCCAATGGGCGGAAACCGAGGACGAATTCCTCGCCCGCGTCCGCGCGCGCTCGGTTCCGGCCAATGCAAGCGGCGTGCGTATCGTCAACGACACTGACATCCCGACCGACCGCACCTTCCGCAACGCCTGGCAAGACCCGGGTAGCGGTGCCGTGAAAGTGGACATGCCGAAAGCGTGTGAGATCCACAGAGCCAGGCTGCGTGAACTGCGCACGCCGATGCTCGCGGCGCTCGACGTGGAGTGGATGAAGGCGCTGGAGACGGGCGACGAGCAGAAGAAGACCCAGGTCGCCGCAAAGAAGCAGGCGCTGCGCGACGTGACTGCCGATCCCGCAATAGACGCAGCCGATACGCCGGCCGCCCTCAAGGCCGTGCTACCGACCGGGCTGACGTGAAATACAACCTCCCAATTCACGGCTCCCCGTACAACACAAGGGTTTCGCCGACCGCTGCCGACACGTCGTCCGCCTATGCCGGCATCGGGGTTGCGGGGATCATGGTCGCCGGCAAGACGGTGACCACGGTCACGAAGGATGCCAGGCTGGTGAATTGCTTTATCGACACCGTGACCGAGCCGCACGGGGAGAAGAAAGCCTATCTCGTCAAGCGACCCGGGTTTGCCACCCATGCGACCATCGCCTCCGGCCAGAAGGGCATGGCCGTGCTGGTCTGGAAGGGCCAAAGCTCCAAGGTCATCACTGCCTTCGGCGAGTCGAACACCACGATCTACGACAGCGGGACGAGCGTCGGGTCGATTACTGGGCAGTGTACCGGCCTCACTGAGACTTTCGTGGGGACCCAGGCGACGGTCGCCATCACATCGAGCGACAATACCGCCTGGTACTACGACACCGCGGTAGGGGCCGTGACGAAGATTACGGATGCAGACTTCCCGGGGAACGCGGGGTACACCCTGGCGGGGACCTTCGCTCACCACAACGGCTACGCCTTCATAGCGACCACGGACGGGAAACTGTGGTCATCCAACCTGAATAGCCTCACGGGCTGGACCGCGAACAACTACGACTCGGCCAATGCGTATCCCGACCTTGGGGTAGCGGCGGTCAGGTGGCGCGAGTTCATCGCCATCTTCGGGACGGAGTCCATGCAGTTCTTCTACAATCGCGGGCTGTCGCCGTTCCCCTACGACAAAGCGGTGGCGAAGACGCAGAAGGTGGGACTGGTGTCCGCGAAGGCGATGACCTCGATTGCCGACACGCTCTTTTGGTGCGGCTCAACGGACCAGGGCGGGATATCGGTCTTCCAGTACGACGGCGACCTGAACCGCATTTCGCCGCCGGCCATAGATGCGGCGCTGATCGCCGTGGCGGGGAAGGTGAGCCTGTCATCCATCCGGCTCTACGGGCATTCCTTCGTGCTCGTCTATACCGGGTCCATGACTTACTACTACAACATCGAAGACAGGCAGTGGGGGGAATTCTCATCCAGCTCCCCGCTCTGGACCTCTGTGGCGGCGGACTCGGCTGCTGGGACGATGGTGAATTACTCCGTCTCCAATGTGGCGACAGGAGGAAAGCTCTATATCATCAATCACCCGCTATTGACGTTCCAGGATGACGGCGCGGCCTTCACGGCGACACTGCAGACACAGAACGACGATCACGGCACGAACAAGAGGAAGTTCTATAACACCCTGGAAATAGACGCGGACACGGAATCGTCAACGTCCACCCTCACCGTGGCGGCGAGCGACGACGACTACGGCTCGTTCACGACCTTGGGCACCATCGACCTGTCTGGCACGGCAAGGAAACTGACGGCCCTGGGGTCGAGCCAGAAACGGGCGTGGCGGCTGACGCACGCGGCCAACACGCCCATGCGAATCCGCAGGGCGGGCGGCGACATGACGATAGGGACGGCATGAATGCGTTCGATGACATCGAAATCGACAAGAAAAGTGCCGCCTACGAGGAACTGGTGGGTCTTGATGCGTGGCGAGAGTGGACGCCCACGCGGACAGGATGGACGGATACCGGGACCCCTACGGTGTCGGGACGGCTCAAGTTTCTCAGCCGACTGTGTTTCTTCGAGATCAAGGTCGTCCCTGGAACTAACATCGCAACGACTGCGGGAACGAGCTACACGTCTCTGCCGGTACCGGTTAAGGGGGGGATCGGCGGGATGGCAACGATGATGAACGTGACGACGAACGTGGCCGTTGGGAATTGCGTGATCGACGCGACCAATTCCCGCTGCTACGTCCCGACTCAGGTGGCATCTGGAAACACGTTTGCGATTTGCGGCTGGTACGAGGTCTGAGCCATGGCATACACGAGACGCGAAATCCCGTTGGAGATGCAGGAATTGCTCGGGGCCGGCACGCGCAGTGCGATTACCCGCATGCCCAGCGCCAACCCGAACGAGCCGCCGGTGTTCCTCATTGCCTACCCGGACGGCCGTTCTGAGTACGCGAGCGCAAGCGAGATCACCCCGTTTCTCGGGCGCGATTGGGGCTACCGCAGCATTGACGAGATTCCGATGCATCGCAGCGAGGAGACTGGTGCGTTCGGCGAATTCATGCGGGGACCGGCGATCCCGCTGCTGCCGGCGGCTCTGGCGGCGGGCCTCAATTACCTCAACCCCGGATTCTTCGGGGGGCCTACCACCAGTGCTGCAACCTACAATGCGCCGATGCAGTTCGGCGGCTGGAATTCTTCCCTCTACGACCCGGTCCGGGAGGCATCGCTTGCAAGGCTTGCGTCGGCGGCCGACCCGATAGAGGCGATTGCCATGTCCCTTGACGCGACCGGCGCAGGCACCGCAACGGAAGCCGCGAAGGCGCTGGGCTACTCGACGCCGGAAGCGCTGCTCGGTGCGATCAATCCGGGATGGGTTTCGGCGGGCTCCTCCGTGCTGAACGCTCTCAAGGAATACGGCGGCGCGGCGGCTGGTGCAGTGAAGGCCAGCGGCGGTAATGCGAACATCGAGGCGCTCAAAAAAATCCTCCGGGGCGAAGGCGGTTGGGAGGACGCCTTGCAACTCGGTGGGGCTGTCGCTCCTAGCCTCCTCGGGGCCTATGCCGCGAGCGAGCAGGCGGACAAGTTCGCGTCCGTTGCGCGGGAACTGTCCGACCGGGAGGACATGCGCTATCAGGACTTGGTGAGACGTGAGTCAGAACGGTACGCGGACATCAAGGCGAGAGAGGATGCGGCTATCGGCCGGCAGCAGGATGCCATCCAGTTCGGCCGCGGCGTTACCGAGCCGTCGAGGCTTCGCTACGAGGGCTCGTTCGCACCGGGGTTTTCCATGGGGAACGAACCCGGCTACCGTGACGCCTTGGACCAGATAACGCAATCGATGCTCAGGGGGCTGTCTGTCTCGGGGAACCCGTTCGACTCGCCGAACGCCTGGGAGCAAACGCTGACCGACGTGGGGGTGAAGTTCGCCTTTCCTGCCTTGCAAGGCTACCGTGCGCAGAACGCGGCCACGGGTGGCTATTCGAGCTTCGGCGGGGCTGGGGCTTCGGTCCCGGGCATCACGACTCTCCTTCCGGTAACGGCAAGCGCGGGGTCGGGGGTCGGGACGCAGGCCGGGGCAGGGGCGGCGACGGGGGCTATCGGGGCGGATGCCAATCTCTACAACGCCATCGGCTCGGGGATCAGCAACGTCTTCAACCCGCCGACCTCGATTGCCGACCTGGTAAAACTCTTGAAGGCGGCGCACTGACATGGCCTCGGTTCTGGACAGCATCCCCGGCCTCGGCGGCTACGAGGCGCAAAGGCGGGCGAACGAAGGCAGGACCCTAGACAACCTCAGGCAAGTGGTCGGGGTGCAGGCCCTCATCGGCCAGATGCAGGCGCAGGCGGAAAGAGCCCGTCAGATCGAAAGGGCAAAGGCATACGAAACGGCCGTGCAAGGATTGGGACCGAATCCGACAGCGGAACAACTAGAAGGTGTCGTCGTGCAGCACGCCGGCCCGGAGGGATTGCTCAGGTCATTGGATCGTAGGGCAGTGAGCGCCGACAGGCTGGCCATCGCCAACGAGAACCGCGCCCAAGCGGCGCTTCAGTTCGCACAGAACCTGCAACTACGGCAGGACATGCTGGAGCAGCGCCGTACCGAGGCGGAAGCGCGTATAACCGATGCCAGTGCACGAAGGCAGTTCGATGAGTGGTATAAGCGCGAGTCTCTCGCCAACAAGCAGCAGCAGGCGCAACTCAATTCCCAAATGCGCATGATGGGTTTCGAGATTCAACGCCAAGGGCAGCAGCTTCAACTGGCGCGGCTTGACCAAGCTAAGGAACAGAAAACGGGCCGCGATGTTCAGCAGCTCGGGGCGGCCCTGGAGAAAGCGAATCTTCCCGAGGCCGATGCCGTTCTCGAGGAAGTGGAAACGGCGTTGACTAGGACGCCACAGCTTACCGAATGGCTCAGTGGCCCGAAATCAGCAGTCCCGGACAGGCTGGCGCCCGCAGAAATTCGTGCTGGCCGTCAGGCGTTCCAGAAGCTTTTCAACATAACCCTGAAGAACCGTTCCGGTGCGGCGGTAACCATACCCGAGTTCGAGCGGCTGAAGTCTGAATTCGGGTCGGGATTGTTCAAGACGCCGGACGGACCACAGAACGCCGTCAACCAGGCAAGGACCATCATCAACAAGCACTATGCCTCGGTAGCGTCGGGCTTCGGGAAGGATGTGCTGGACCGCTACAACGAGTCGGTCAGGCAGTTCAGGGGTCGTGTCGTTCTTGAACCGAGTGAAACGAGCGTGGGGCCACAACCCCCGCCTCCTCCGGGATTCAAAGTCAACCCATGACGCAAAGCGCGACCAACCCGCAGACTGGCGAGACGGTCTTCCTCGTCGGAGGAGAATGGCGAAAGCCTGAGAACGTCGCCACGAACGACAAGGGCGAGAGGGCCTATCTGGTTGGCGGAAACTGGCTGACCGTGCCAAAGCAGAAGGCGCCTGATCCGACTATAGGGGAACGTACGAAAGCTGCGATTGCTGGCGTTGGCGAGGGGATGTCGCGGCTTGCCGGGCTTCCGGTCGATACCGTCGAGAACATCATCAACCTCGGGATTGCGGCTTATGGAACTGGCAAGCAAGCCCTGATCGGGCAGCACGGCCCCGACCTCCTCAAAGGCTCTATTGGCGGGTCTCAGGACATCCTGTCGCGGCTCAAGTCTGCTGGTATCAATACAGAGAACCCCAGGCCGGACGACCCCGTAAGTCGGATGCTGCATACAGGAGGGACCTTTGCCGGCGGCTCGATGGTGCCCGGTGCGGCAGCGAGAAGTACGGTTGCTGCCGCCGCTGGCGGGGCGATAGCTGGCGAGGCATTGGGACCGGAATGGACTGGCGTCGGGGCTATGACTCCTGCCGCCGCTACTCAGGGGGCAGCAGGCGTAAAGAATGTCGCAGCGGCGAAAGCAGCCCCCAACGTCGAGACTTTCAAGCAGGCCGGGACCATGCCCTCTGTGGGGCAGGCCACCGATAACGTTTTCCTGCACGGGCTGGAGAACCTCGCTGCCAAGTTCCCCGGTGGGGCCGGTGTCATGAAGCGGTTCATCGAAACCCAGCAAACCAAGATGGGAGCGAGAGCGCGGACGGGTACACCAACGGAAACTGCTGGCAGAGCCATAGAAACCGGCATCAAGGGCGAGGGCGGGTTCCTCGAACGAACCAGAGCGACATGGCAGATGCTTGATGACGCTGTTGGTGCCAAGGTTCCAAGGGACTACTCCACAACCCCGACGAATACTATCGCAGCCCTTGATGACCTTGTTGCCCCTGTTCCGGGGGCAGAAAAAACGACGGTCGCATTGGTGAATCCAAAGGTAGCGGAGATTCGCAAGAATCTCATGGATGATCTACAGGCCCGTCGTGGCTTTGCCCAAATGACGGGCGAGATTTCATTCAATGGCTTGCGGGCACTGCGGTCAAAAGTGGGGTCAATGCTTGATGATGCGCTGGTCTCGGATATTCCTCGCGGGCAACTCAAGAAGCTCTACGGGGCGCTTTCCGATGACCTGAGAACAGCAGCAGAACAAGCGGGGGCTGGGCAGGAATTCGCCCGCCAGAGCAACTATTACCGCGCCCGCATGGACCGCATTGAATCCGTGCTGGAGCGTGTGGTGGGTTCTGGCAAGCAGCCGGAGGACATCTTCAAGACTTTCTACCCAACCGACCCTGATCAAGCCAACAAAGTCCGCGCGGTCATGCGCAGCCTGATGCAATCGGAAAGGCAAGTCGTATCCGAGGCCGTAGTCAACCGTCTAGGAAGGGCGACGCCGGGAAAGCAAAACGAGATGGGCGAAGTGTTCTCGTCAGAGACGTTCCTCACGAACTGGAACAAGCTTTCCCCAGGAGCAAAAGCGCAGTTGTTCCCGGATTCGCCCATGAGGGAGAACGTCGAAAAGATCGCCAAGGCGGCGGGAACGATCAGAGAAGGACGTGGCATCTACGCCAACCCATCGGGCACGGCCGGGTCTTTTGCGGCGTACAGCATATATGCTTCTCCGATTGCGTCGATAGCGACCGGTTCCATCGTTCCCGTCGCGGCAGGAGCCCTGTCTTCCGGCACTGCGTTCGTCGGTGCCAAGATGCTCACCAATCCCAAGGTAGTGCAGTGGTTGGCGACTCCGATAGCGCCATCAAACCCGAACGCCATGCAGGCGCATCTTGCGAGGCTTGGGGTTATCTACAACGAAACCAAAGACGAGGCGCTAAAGCGCGAGCTGACGCATTTCGTCCAGCCATAAATTGCTTGCCCGACGCACAATCGCCTGGAGTCTTGCGTGGGCGTCAGGGCTCGTCGCGGGGAAACTCGCCTTTCGGTGACGTGAGGTGAGGAAATGAGCCATGGAAGATTTTGGGAAAGAAGCCGCTAAGTGGCTTTGGGGGCTTCTCGTCCCTGCTGCTTGGTGGATGTGGAACAAGCAGGACAAGAGGCTCGACGGAAAAGCCGAGGCCAGAGATGTAGCTGACCTGAAGGACGTGCTGGACCGCCTGCGCGGTAGCGTTGTGATGCAAGAGGACCTCAAGGAGCGGCGGCGCGAGATAGACGCGACGATGGAAGCCCGCCGCCAAGGCGAACTCGCCCTGCACGAGCGCCTGAACGACCACATCGAAGCCGACCTTCGGATGCACGCCGAGATCATCAAAGGCCAGGGTGAATTGAGTTCTGCCCTTGCCCGGATCGAAGGGAGGTTGTCCAAATGAGCAGATGGCGCATCCCCAACACGACGGCGCGGCTCTCTGAGCTTGCGCTGATTGCAATGCTCGCGGACGATCAGCCGCCCAAGGCAATCGCGGCGGCCGTGGGCTGCGAGCACAAGACCATCGACCACCAACTACACCGGCTGCGGTTGCGGCATCAGGTACGGACGAACACGGGCCTGGTCGCCAAGGCGATCCGGGAAAGGCTGATCAAATGAACGAGCCCCTGTGGTTACGCATCCTGACGACGGTTCTGGTTTTCACCATCGCTGTCATCGCCCTGCTTCTGCTGACCTCCTGCGCTGCGGTGGACAAGTTCGCCGGCATCTGCGTCCTTCACCCGATAGGCCAGACGCAGCAGGGGCAGGCGGCGTTTGTGACGTACTGCGAACGGAGGGATTGATGCAGCTCACGGATCATTTCCACCTGTCGGAGTTCACGGCCTCCGAGACAGCCGAGCGCCGCGGCATCGACAACACGCCCAGCGCGGAGATCATCGAAGCGCTCAGGCGAACAGCGCAAGGACTGGAGCGCATCCGCACGCTGCTGGGCAGGCCGATACACGTCACGAGCGGCTATCGCTGCTTGGAACTGAACCGGGCCGTCGGCTCGAAAGACACCAGCCAGCACCTCCTGGGCGAGGCGGCCGATTTCATCTGTCCGCAGTACGGGACCCCGAGAGTCGTGGCCGAGCGCATCGCCAAGAAGCTCGTCAGCCTGGGAGTGGACCAGCTCATCCTGGAGTTCGCGAGCAAGGGCGGGGGATGGGTCCACGTTTCATTCAGCAGCAAGCCCCGGCACGCGACCTTGACGATAGACGCGAGCGGGACGCGGGCGGGGATCGTATGATGGACCCCATCAGCATCGCCCTCGGGCTCGCGCAGTTCGCCCCGTCGCTCATGCGGTTCTTCGGGGTCGGCGAGAAGCCCGCCGAAGTGGCCGAGAAGGTCATCGGCATCGCCCGGCAGGTCACGGGGGCCTCAACCCCCGAGGAGGCCCTGCAGAGCATCCGGGAGAAGCAGGGCCACGCCCACGAGTTCCAGATGGCGGTGCTCGCGGCCAATGCGGACTTGGAGAGGGCGTATCTGGCAGACACGCAAAGTGCGCGGAATATGCAGATCGCGGCTATCGGTAGCGAGGACCCCTACGTGCGACGGTTCGTGTACCACCTTGCGGCCGGCTGCCTGCTGTTCTCGGGGGTGTACATCTTCTGGATAACGTTCGGCCATGTACCGCCGGAGAACGTCCGCGTCGTGGATACGGTGCTCGGATTCCTGCTGGGCACCGTCATTACCTTGGTGCTCCAGTTTTTTTTCGGTAGCTCGCAGGGGAGCGTCAAGGCGTCGCAGATGCTACGTGACATCGCCCGCAAGGTGACTGGTTAAGCCTGCCGTCCGCGCCGGTACTCGGCCATCTTCTCTCACAATAGGGGGAACTCCTGTATGCGAAAATTCTCCGGCCACTCGGCTGGGTCGGCTCCCGCGCGGTCCACTAGATGCTTGCGGAAGTAGCCCTTGCCAGTGTCTAGCAATCCGGTCTGCCGGGGCCACCAATCGCCCGCATCCTGAATGCCGTTTGTGATGACGTGCGCCCCGAGCTGCTTCACGAAACACGCTACGCCAGCGGCCCTGCACTGCGCGATGGTGTAGCGCGCCCATGCGATATTGAATGGACGCGCATTCGGACCACTCTCGCCGCCGACGATGATCCAGTCGAGCCGCGGACGCCACGTTCCACGGTCCAGTTTGTCCTTCTCGTGCAGCGCATCGAAGGTGACAGTCGAAGACGCGGCAATGCGCTCGGTGATTTGCGTCCAGTCAACCGGCTCCAGCGCGGGCTCGTAGGATACAAACCTGACGCGCGCCGGAGTCGAGAGCAATTTCGGGATGTCCCGATCCGCCTCCTCTTGGTTGACGATGGTCGCGCCCAGCCAGACGTTCGGCAGCAAGGGTAAATGCCCGCCGCGAGCGCGGAACATCATGTCGCTGGCGTTACCGATGCGCTTCGTGAGCAGCAGCCACGTCAGCGCAGGCGTTTGCTCGATCAGGCGAAACAGGTCCTCCCGCACGCCGTCCGGCCATTCGTTATCGAACACGTCAGCGAGCGAGGCGCAGAAAACGCGCCACGGCTTACCCGATGCAGCCGCCTTTCGGTTCCACGCGAGCGGCTGTTTCCAGTTCGATGCGCTGGTGCGCTGTCGCGGCGTGCCCGGCCCCCAATGGACGACGCCGCCCCAGCGCTTCCGCGAGTCCATCGCCTCCGCATAGCAGTGGTCACAGCCCGGTCCGACCTTCGTACAGCCGATGACCGGATTGAACGTGCTGTCCGTCCACGCGATCTTGCTGGTCTCCGCCATGTCAGATGAGCACCCCGGAGCGTTCCCGAGCCAAGGCTTCGGAATACT
This sequence comes from Armatimonadota bacterium, assembly GCA_016868975.1. Classification (GTDB taxonomy): domain Bacteria; phylum Vulcanimicrobiota; class Xenobia; order RGZZ01; family RGZZ01; genus VGFD01. The sequence continues at coordinate 23,024 of VGFD01000009.1, forward strand.
CTTCGTGTGTTTTTGCGCCTTTCTTCATGTTGCACGTAGGGCAAAGCCATTGCATGTTTTCAAGCTCGTTCAAACCTCCCCGGCTAATTGGAGTTTTGTGGTCCAGGTGCTTCCGGTCTGGCAGCATTTCTTTGCAATATGTACAGCGGGCGTCTTGGTGACAGATGAGCCAACCCAAGTCCCAACGATCCGGCCCATCCCCGGCGGCGCGCTTCCGATGAATCCTCAGTTTGTTCCAAGCGAGAACTTTCCCCATGTTGGCTTTGCGCCATGCTCGCGTTTTGGCGTTTTTCTCGGCCCGTTGCTGTGGAGATAATTCACGCTTCTTGGCACGGTGTTTTTCTGCATCGCGCCAATAGAATTGGCTCCTATGACGCTTCTTCGCCTCTGGGTTCTTCAAGGTCCATTCATTGCTTTTCTTCAGATTGCATGGCGAACAGTAGGCTTGACGACCGTGCGATCCAATTGCTTTCCGGTTGTTGGCGTGAGGAAAAGCGTCCAGCGGCTTCCATTTCGAGCACATTGCACAACGCTTCAACCCGCGTAACCTATCAAACGTTAAGGCTTCGCGCGCGAGCCAGTAGCACCGCCATGAGCAATACTGATATCCGCGCTTTAGTTCGGATAGCGCACGCCATTTTTCAGCGCCACATTGAGGGCATTGAACAAGCGCCCCGCGTCTCATCTGTGGTCTAGGATCGGTCCGTGGCATTTCTAGCAAGATCCTCATTGACCCATTGCAAAAGCCCCCATTCCGTCTCTCCGGGAACTCGATAGAGCGCACAGAATGCTTTTGTGCCGAGACGGTGAAAACCTGCACCGCCTGTTTGCCGCCCGTCGTGGTGATCTTCGTAGTTGATCCCGCAGAGTGGGGCAACCGCAAAGTTGGACCGCTTTCCGCTATGTTCGGCTACATGGTGGAGATCGGCTGGCGTAAAGCGCCCGTAAAGTCGGCGGCAAACGAGGCAGCCCAGCGAAGCTACGCGGTCCATATATCGGCGTTCGGCGGCGGTCTTGTGGCGTGTCACTCGGCCTCCATTTCCGACAGCCAAACTCCGAATTCCTGACCGTAGAAAATCTCGCACGCCTCCATGAACTCCGCGAACTCCTTCTTGTCCCTAGTGCTGGAGCGCTTGAGCGGCACGCGCATCATGGTGAGTTCGCCTGTCAACAGGTCAGGCCGCTCGACCTCGGTGAAGCCGAAGTGTTTGCAAAGCATCAGCTCGTGGAGTTCCTCCGGCTCGTAGCCAGTCACCTTGCTCGCCGCAGTGTGCAACAGCCACAGGCGGCTGTTCGCTGAGTTGGAGCGCCGCTCACGGAACGGCCCGAGTGTCGCCTGAAATGGTATGGGCTGGCGCAGCACGAACTGCGATAGCATCGCGCGCTGCGATTCCGTCTGCACGTGGAAGGAGCGTTCTTTCATGGGTCAGAACGGTATTTCCTCTTTGCTCGTCGGCGGCTTGCGCTCTTTGCGCCGGTCCGTTTCGCTCATCTGCTTGGGCTTGAAGGAAAGCGACTGCCACGGCTCGCCGGTCTTCGTCTGCTTCGTCCACGCAGAGATTTCATAGACCACCCCGCCGATCAGCGCCTCGCCGCGGGCGTTCGGCTGCGTGTCCTTGTCGCGACGATGATTCTTAAAGAGCGTCCCGGAACCTTCACGGTGCTCGTAGGCCATTACGAGACCTCCAGACATTCGTCGATGGCTTCAACCACGGCGGCGAATTCAGAACGATGCCCGAAGCGTTTCTTGAACGTGGCTAACATGGCGCAGGCGTCGAGGAGTTCCTCCTGCTGGCGGCGAATCTCGCGCTCTTTCGCTTCCTTAGCCTCGCGGGCAGCGTGCGCCTTACGCTCCTCTTCCTCGCGGACTTTCCGCTGCCGCTCGGCCTCCGCGCGCTGCTCCGCTTCGACCTTCTCGCGCTCGGCCTTGAGCCGCGCTTCTTCCGCATCGCGGACCGCTTTGGCCTTGGCCTCCTCGGCCTCACGCTCCTGCCGCGCCTTGCGGTCGGCCTCCTCGCGCGCCATCCTGGCAGCACGTTCCTCTTCCTCGATCTTGCGCCGTGCCTCGCGGGCTTCGGCTTCCATTTTCTCGCGGGCCTCGCGCTGCGAGCGTTCCAGTTCGGCCTTTTGCCTAGCGATCTCTGCGCGCTCCTCAGCCATGCGCTGCTCCGCGGCTTCTCGCGCTGCACGTTGCTCAGCCTCGATGCGCTCCTGCTCCGCCTTGACCGCCGCTTCGCGCGCGGCCTGCTCGGCGCGTTCCTTGGCCGTGATCTGTTCGGCGATGGGGTCCTCCAAGGCCGAGAGTGCCGAACTGATGCGCCGGGCCTCGGAGTCGATCAACTGCGCCCGGCGCAGGGCGGGGGCCTTGATTTCGACGCGCTTCTTCTCCAAGGCGATCCGGTAGCCAGCGAGCTCCTTCTTGCCGTCTTTCGCGGCCCGCATCCCGTCGATGGTGCTCACGTCGTAGACCACGCCTTTGTAGCGCGACGCAAGGTCCGCGAGCGCAGCTTCTGTTGCGCTGTACTCCTGTATTTCAGTCGTCATCATTTCACCTGCGAAAGTAGGGATTGGTAGTCGCGCTCGACTTCATCGAGAAACACCTTCACCGATGCGGCGAGCTTAGCAATGTAGGCTTCGTCCCGCTTTACCCGCTCGACGTACAGCCGGAGCTTCTCCGGCATCCTCGGGTCGAACGAGACGAAATCGACCCAATCGAATCCGCAGCACCATATCTGCCCCTGCACCTGGGCGACGTGCTCGGATGGCATCCCGCCTTGCAGCGTCATGACGTGGATGGTGGACTGGAATGGACACTTCAGTTCTAGCCCGCCGCGACCGATGACTCCGTCCGGCGATGCACCCGCCCACGCAACATCGGGATGCTTGATAAACCCGACCTGCTCGACAATCTCACCAGTTGCGACCTCGTAGGCTTGCCTAGCAGCGGCTTCCGTTGCGGTGCCCCAGGCCATCGCGGCGTTCTGATAGGTGTCGCAAGGAAGGCCGGTCAGCCGCTCGGTGACGAGTTGGAGTCGGTAGTTCCGGCGGGTCGCCGCCTCCCCGGTCTTGATCGTGGCCAGCACGTCAGCGAACCGGGAAGCGGTGGCGTGTCCGGCGCGCTCGGCAAACCACTCGACGGACCCTTGAGTGTTCATGATGCCCTCCAGAATCGTTCTGCCAAGGTTCGGCAACGAGATGTCATCGGCGCTGACAGGTCTTGTCCTGACCTACGCCCGCACAACGGCAAACGGCACCGAGCAAGCGGTCATGGTTGGCTCGCCTCGGCCTCTGCAGCCTTTATGTTTGCTTTGCAGCGCTCCTTGACTTCGGCGAGGGTCTTGCGCTGCTCGGGCGTCAGTGCCTTCCAGGCGTCCTGTAGGGCACTCAGGGAGCCGCACGCCTCTAGGGCTTGTTTGCCGGCCGGGTCGGGCACTGTAGCCCCCTTCCCGCCGCCCCCGTTGGTATCGTCGCCCTGCTCCGCCACCCCGCAGACTGCCTTCAGGGTGTAGCGCTCCAGATAGCTGACCGTGGAAGCGCGGGCTTGGATGGCGCTTTTGGCGCCCCCGGTGTCCGGCGGTCCGCCCATCGCCACGCACTCCGAATGCCCGAGCCGGTGCTTGAGGCAACAGGTGACTTCGATCCAGTCCTTTTCATCCTTGGTGAGCCGCCAAGCCGCCGACAGACCGTGCTTGGAGAGCGCCGGGGTGACAGCATCGACCACCGAGAACAGTTCGGCGTAGGACTTGCCAAGAAGCGGCCCGGCGTCCACGGTGCGATTCTTGATGACCTTGACCGCCTCCGCCTTGAAGGCGGCGAACGCCTCGTTGAACGCCTTGCGCGCCTCGTTCGCCTCCCATTCCTTCTGCAAGGCGAGCAGGTCCTTGATCGTAGCCGGGTCCATCCCGCGCTGAACCGCGACGGCCAGCATGGACATGGGGGTGGCGTCGGCTGGCGGAACAGTCGCTAGTGCAGCACGCTCCTCGCGGCGGGAAAAGCTTTCCGCCGGCAGTTCAATAACGCCCTTCGCTTCGGTGCTCATGCTGTCTCCTTCTTTCGCGTCTTCGCCAGCCTAACTCGGCCGCAGCGCGTACAGATTCGGTTGTATCGAAACCCATCGTCGAGCGGCTGCTGTTCGGGAGGCACGCGCCGTTCCCTGTGCCCCTTCCACGAGCAGACGAACCAGCGGACGAGCAGCATGAACGGCTCACGAAAGCCATAGGCAAACGCGCTCACGCCCGCTTCCTCAGTTGCACCGGCTCCCGCCTCGCCGCCTCCTCCCGGAGTTGCTTCGCCAGTTCCATCTGCTTCCTGACGCGGCGGAAAGTTGCCGCCACGTCGGTTTTCACGCTGGGCGTGTAGCGGAAGGACGGGTCTGTAATGCGCTTGGGCGGTGCGGTCATTTCCACGTCTCCAGCGCCTTCTGTGCGATCATGTAGATTGCGTGCAACTCTTGCATGTCAGGTGCGTCGTGGATATAGACGGGGTCACCACGAAACAAGCGCAGTTCGCCGGATGATTCGTACCGGCGCAGTTCGTACCGCGCGAAACCAGCCACGTAGGGACCGCCGCCGGCCCAAGCTTCTACCCACTTCGCATCGACAGAATATATTTCGCCGCTCATGATGCCCGCTCCTCCGGCCGTCATGCGCGCTCGACAACTGCTTGCACGGTTTGGATTTCCGGCACGTCAAGCGCTGCCTCTATCCAATAGCGAGCCTCGCCGTCGAGCAGGGTTTCGCAAGCGAGGTTCATCATTTCCTCGTCGTCGCCGCCGGAGCTGCCGTAAGCGCACCATGTGCCTTCGTGGTCCACGGCGACAGCGATGCGAACCTTGATTTTCATGTCAGCCTCCGAGTACGAGGACGATGAACGGCGCCACCGCCAGGGCGAGCAGGTTAAGAGCGTCGGGGTCGGAGAGGGACGCGAGGACGAGCACGGACGCTCTCCGCACCAGCTCCCACGTGGGAGATAGCAGGGTCCACTGCCGGCGGCGGCGCTCGCTCATGGTTCTTCGTCTTCCGCGATAGCCGCCATGAAGCACAGGGCGAGAACGCGGCAGGATCGACGTGTCTTGTCGTCGTCGCCCCACTCCTGACCCCAAAGCCCGAAAGCACCTCTGCGCGGCTTGAACAGTTTGATGAAGAGGTCGGAGTGGTAGTTGTCCCACCAATTCACCGCGTTGATTGCGTAACAACTAAAGGTATCTCGTCCATCATCTATCCTGCGGGCCGCTTCCAGATAGACAGCGCTCGCTCTCATTGGTCTCATGGCTTCCTCGCCAGGCCGCGCCACGGAGCCTTCCAGTAGCTCAGCAGGATGCTCTCGGAGCGCGCTGCCTTTTCGGCGGTTGTGGCACCGTTTCGCCAGTTCTTGCCGTCCCAAAACCGCCACCAGAGATGTCGTCCAACATCAACTTCATATACCCCGATCCGCGCAGGCTTCGTGCTGGCGGGAAACCACGGCGTCAGACGGCGGCTCATGTCTTCCTCGCGACGCGCATGGCTTTGCGGATGATGCCGATTGGGGAGTCGTCAGGAACGATTGTGTCGGAATATACGTCGTCAGATATGCGCGGTTGCAGGTAGCGACAGGCCATCATGAACGCATCGCTCAGTTCGTCCCGCTCTCCCTCCAAGCGCAGGGCGAGGGCGACTAGTTCCTGCACTTGGCGCAGGGCCTTGTCGCGCGGTAGTGGAGTCTCGGCGGTGTGGCGCGCTATCAGGTCGCGGACTTCGCTCATTGTCAGTCCCCTTCAAACACGCCGTCAGGACGCATTTGTGCGAACGCTAGCCGCCGATGGCATGACGCTCCTCGAATTCGATGATGGTTTTGCTCACCGGATCGCGCAGGTAAATGTCGTAGCTCATGCCTTGTCCTCGTGGTCGGCGAGTTTCTGCCGGTAGTCCTCGATTGCCTGCTCACGGGTTTTCCCGGTGCCCATGACCACGCGGTAACGGCAGTCCTCGCAGAAGCACTGCTCCTCGTTGTAGCAGAGCCACAACGCCGGAGTGCTGTCGTATTCGACGGTGAGGCCCATCACGGAAAGCTCAAGAACCTGGTGCCGTTGATGGCGTCGGCCTGCCCGCGGCGCTCGTCGTCGGTGTAGTAAGGATCGGGCTCCGGCCACGGCTCGCGCATGATTGTTTCGTCGGGCAGGTCGGGCAACTCGGGGTCAAGTATCTCCGCCGCCGCCAGGGCTTCCGCGGTGAGCCGCAGCGCCCGCTTCAAGTACTCCCGGCAGGAGTGCGGCGCAAGGCTGGCGTTGCCAAGCTCCAAAAGCGCCTCGACACAGCGGGTTTGTACCGTCTTGACGAGTTCGGGCTCGTCGGCGATTCGTGCCGGAGTGTTCAGCGCCTTCAGAGTGGCGTCCATCAGGGCCGTGGCGGGGTGCAGTGCGTTCTTCGACATCTTTTTCATCCCGCTGGCACGCGCTTGGGCGGCAGTTCGGACGGCGAGCGGTACGTGCGCGAATTCAGTCCGTTGCGCTCCTTCGCTTCGCTTATGCTTGAGAACTGTTGCTCGTGCCAGTCCGACCTGTCGTCAAAGCGGGTCCAGATACTTTTTTTTGATTCGTGCGTGTTCCATGCCATCCTCCCCTTGTCAGACAACCAGCCAAAGCCACTCACAGCCTTTGGCCCTGACCTTGATGAGCGCTTGGACGGCAATCTCTGCCGCGAGTGACAAGACTTGGTCTCGTCGAGTGTAAGCGGCGTAGGCGGCGGC
>VGFD01000010.1 GCA_016868975.1 Armatimonadota bacterium
CACGAGCGCTGGGACGGCGAGGGCACCTACGGCCTGAGCGGCGAAAGCGTCCCCCTGGGGGCGCGCATCCTGGCCATCGCGGAGTCCTGGTGCGAGGAGCAGCCCTGGGAGGAAGACGGCCCCGCAATGCGGCGCTACGAGCGGGAATTCCTGGAACGCTTCGGCTCGGCCTTCGACCCTGACCTGCGCGAGCCGTTCGAGCGGGCGCTCCAGGGCAACCGCACGCTGCGCTCGCAGGCGCAGCCGCAGTCAAGCCCGAACGCCCGGGCATGAGCACGTTTTCAGTCTCCACCCGGATCCGCCGCCAGATGGTCAACGTGACCGACCGAATCCACGCCGCGGTGCGCGATTCTGGCTGCCCGAACGGGATGCTGCTGGCCACCGTCATGCACACCACCTGCGCGCTGGTCATCAACGACGCGAACTCCGGCTGGGAGGAGGATTTCTTGTCCTTCGTGGGCCGCGCGGTGCCGCAACTGGAATTTCAGCACCTGCACGACGGGCCGGAGCACGCCAAATCCCACATTCTGGGCGCGCTGCTGGGGCCGTCGCTGACGATCGGGATCGAGAACGGCCGCCCGGTGCTGGGGACCTGGCAGAGCGTGTTCCTGGTGGAGCTGGAAGGCCCCCGGGAGCGGAAGATTAACCTTCAGGTTCTGCGCGGCTAAGCCTAAGGCAGCGCCAGCTCGCCCTTTGCGTGCTGTGCCTCGGTGAACGCGATCCACTGCTCCGCGGTCATCGCCGGCTGCGGGTTGGCGAGATTGCCCTCGTAGATGCGCTGTTCCAGCAAATCCGCGACAAGCGCGTGCCCGTCGGGGTCGAGGCGCTCCAGGCGCTCCTTGGACATGCTCTGGTACATCCGCATGTAGTCGCGCTCGTCCATGCCGTGCGCGCCGCTGGCGAGCCCGGCCTCGATGCGGCCGTACAGCGCGTCATCGGGGACGAGGTACGCGGTGGTCACCTCGGCGAGATACTCAGAAGGGTCCTGCTTCGCGTAATCGCGCACCACGCGGTTGGTGTTGGCGGCCAGCGAGTGCGCGCCTTTCCACTCGGGGGTGGCGCTCTCTTCGTTGAGCGCGGCGTCGAGCGCGTGCGCGAACTCGTGGAGCAGCGGAAAGTTGGCGTCGCGGACGTCGAGTCCCAGCACGTTGGCCTTCGTGTTGTAGGCGCCCATCACGTTGCCATAGGCCAGCGTGGGGAGGTACTCGGGGACAGTGTCGCCGTTCTGGAAGTCGAAGACCTCGATCTTCGTCCCATAGGCGTTCACGATCTCCAGCGCCTTCAGGGGATAGGCGGAAAGCGCGTCCACCACGCTCTGGCGGGCCTGCTCGCCGGGCGCCTTGCGGATCATCTCGCGGATGACGCGGGACTTTTCCGTGGCGTCGGATGGTGGAGCCGAGGGCACGAATGTGTCGGTCGGGGTGACCTCAGTCGACGCGCCAGCCATGCGCGCGGTGGCCGCTGCAGCGGTGAGGAACGGCGCCATTCTCACTTCCATGACCGGTACAGTGTAGGGCATTGGGCGCGGTAACGCCACGCGTGGCGTGTTAACAGTTCGAAGCGGCGCCAGAGACTCAAATCGCGCTCCGCTCCGTACGGAGGAAGAACGCAAAAAAGTGGCGTTCTTGCGAGGCCACTTTTTTGGCAATTGTCGTGGGTCGAGCCCTACTGGCGCCGGCGGCGCTTCTTGGCAGCCTCAGCCGACTTCATGCGCTTCTTGTCGCGCGTCGACATGTGGTGCTCGCGACGCTTTGCCTCACGAAGAATGCCCGACTGGGCAACCGTGCGCTTGAAGCGTCGAAGGGTGGCTTCGAAGGTCTCGTCCGGTGCTGGAACTACTTCCAAGGGAATTCCCCCATCTGTTTGTGTATTTCGATTCATCCCCGTGTGTGGGGGAGAAGTCGTCCCGACAACTCACGCCCAGAAGGCGCAAAAAGGAAAGCCGTCCCGACTTCGCCAGAGTATAGCATGATCCGAAAGACGTTGGCAAGGCTTTCCCTTAACAGGAGTGGCGGCGCAATAATCTTCAAGGGGGGAAGGCAGGCCGGCCCGTGAAGAGGGCCGAATCGCCGACGGGTGCGCCTCGACCACGTCTCGTATCTGCAGATCGAAGTCTCCAATCTGGACCGCAGCTTCCGCTGGTACCGACGCATGCTGGGCCTGGTGCCGGCCGGACCAGGCAGACTCAAAGGAGGCCTCCTGCTCCTTTCCCTGGTCGAGGGCACGGTCGCGAGGGCACGGGCCTTCCGCTTCGGCGTGGCCTGCTCGTCCCGCCGCGAGGTCCGGGCATGGCGCGCGCACCAGGACAACAACGCCGGCATGCCCACGCCCATCACCGAGCGCGAGGGCAGGTACGGCTTCACTATCGCGGACCCGGACAGCTACGTGCTCGAATTCTTCACCGCAGCCCCCGAGGAGGAGTGAGCGGCGAAGACGAACGGGCTCCCCCTGGACCCGATCCGACCCGGACCCATCAATACCATCGCGGAGGACGTTCGTGCCTATCAACCTGGTGAACGTGGGGTATGGCAACTTCATCAGCGCCGACAAGATCATCGCGGTGGTTGAGGCCGACTCCGCGCCGGTCAAGCGCTCGGTCACCGAGGCGCGCAAGAAGGGCATCCTGGTGGACGCCACCCTCGGGCACAAGACGCGCTCCGTGCTGGTGATGGACTCCGGCCACCTGGTGCTGAGCGCCAAGTCCACCGAAACCGTGGCCGCCAACTGCGCGGCGCTGGGCCAGGAGAGTCGCAAGTCCCGCGCCGAGAAGGCAGGCTGACATGCACCGTGGCCGCATTTTCGTCGTTTCCGGCCCTTCCGGCGCCGGCAAGAGCACCGTCCTGGCCCGAGTCTTGAGCGCCCTGCACGACGTGAAATTCTCCGCCTCCGCCACCACCCGCCAGCCCCGTCAGGGTGAGCAGGAAGGCGTGGACTACTACTTTGTGACCACCGAGAAGTTCAAGGAGATGATTGCCCAGGACGCCTTCCTGGAGTGGGCCCAGGTCTACAGCCACTACTACGGAACCCCGGCCGGCTACGTGGACGACGCGCTCGCCGCGGGGAAGGACGTGCTGCTCGACATCGACGTCCAGGGGGCGCGAAAGGTCCGCCAGAAGCGCAACGACGTGGTCTATCTTTTTCTCGCGCCCCCATCCTTGCAGGAGCTCGAGCGCCGCCTTTTGGGGCGCCACACCGAGACCGAGGAGCGCATCAAGGTTCGACTCGAAGCGGCCCGCAAAGAGATGTCCGCGATCCCCGAGTACGATTACCTGGTGGTCAACGAGATGGGCCACGTGGGCGACGCCGCGCTGCGCGTGCAGTCCATCATCGAAGCCGAGCGCGCCCGCACCACCACCATGCTGAAAATCTGGGGCGATCTCGTGGAGCCTGCTTAGGGGGTGTTGACATTCGCGGCTCGTAGCGAGGACGTCAGGCTGGAGTCGAAGTGGCCGGTCCGCACAAGCGAGCACCGCAGGCGTACTTTCGGGTACGTTGAGGAGCGCAGTCGCGGAGGACCAAGAGGTCGGCCCAGAGTGGCGTCCGCAGTAGTGCGGTGATTGTCAACACCCCCTAATCTCGAAGTATCCCCGCGAGGCGCCGCCGTGCGCGTGGATGATCCGCAAGAACTGGTCCCACAGCGGAATTTCCTCCGCGCGCTCGTACACTTTCGGCTGGTCGTACACGCACCAATCCGGCAGCTTGGAGTGGCAGGGCAGCATGGGACCCAGCGTGCGGCAGGCCAGGGGCCTCACCTCGTACACCGAGCATCCGCCCTTTTCCATGTCGTACAGCGGGCAGCGATACTCGGGGTCGAACGGCCTGTGCCGCCGCGCGTCCTGGATGTTGGTCGAGCAGTTCACCCAGCGGATCGGCGATTCGCCCCGCGTCTCCAGCAGGTGGGCCTCAATCAAGTCGTACTCGTGCCGCGACAGGTAGAAGTTGTACTTGCAGCACTCGAGGCAAGTGCCGCATGCGTTCGCCGATCCTTCCTGGCGAGGGGGGCGCGTGCGTTGCAGGTGAGCGTCGAGACGCCCGTAGAATCCTCGGAGGTCCTTAAAGGTCGATTCCACGCGGTTGATCATAGCATACGGAGTTCTTGTTGCGCATCTTCATCTGGGTCGTCATCTTCCTCATCAGCGCTGGATTAGGCGGACTCGTCTACGTCCTGATGTTCCAGCAGAAGGAGCAGCCGCCGGAGTACGTCAAGGCCTGGGGAAAGCTGGGCAACAAGCCGGCCGAGTTCAACCAGCCGATCGGCGTGGCCGTGGACAAGTTCGGCATCGTCTACGTGGCCGACAGCGGCAACAACCGCGTGCAGAAATTCTCCCAGGATGGCAAGCTGCTTGAAGTTTGGGGAAGTATCGGCGCGCGCGACACCGAGTTCAACCTGCCGGCCCGCATCGCCGTGGATCCACAGGGATTTATCTACGTCACCGATCAAAACAACAACCGCATCGTGAAGTACGACACTCGCGGACACTACGTCATGCAGTTCGGCATCGGCGGTCTGGAGCCCGGCCAGTTCCACCAGCCCATCGGCATCACCATGGACAACCGCGGCCGCCTCGTGGTGGCCGACACCTACAACGACCGCATCCAGAAATTTGATCGCGACGGCAAGCTCCTCGGGGTCTTCGGCAAGACCGGCAGCGCCAACGGCGAGTTCCACGAGCCGTGGGACGTGGCGGTGGACCTGCAGGGCAACATCTACGTCGCCGACTCCAACAACCACCGCATCCAGAAGTTCGACTGGGAGGGCAGGCACCTCGCCTCGTGGGGCTTCCGGGGAAAGGAACCCGGGCAGTTTTTAAATCCGTCCGGGCTGGCCATCGAAGACAACGAGTTTCTGCTGGTGGTCGACGCTGGCAACAGTACCATCCAGAAGTACAAGCTCGACGGCGCCCGCGTGCTCAACTTCGGGGACCAGGGGAGCGGCGCCCGCCAGTTCAGCCGCCCCCGCGGTATTGCGGTCGATCCGAAAGGCAACGTGTACGTGGCCGACACCGGCAACAGCCGCGTCCAGAAGCTGAAGCGCCACCAGCTGTTCCCCTTCAGTCGCGAGGAGCCGCGCGGGGATCTTCCGCCGGCCGTGGAGCCGGTCCCCTCCACGCCGCTGGGCGCGCCCACGCGGCCCATGCTCACGCCGGGGAAATCCCCCACGCCGCTGCCCGGCTTCGGCGGGGTTCCGTCTCCCGAGCAGAGCGGCTCACCGTCGACTTCACCCCCGTCGCCTTCAAACGGCTCAACGGCGAGCCCATCGCCCTCCGGCTCCACGCGCCCGGACGACTGGGCGACCGGCAGCGCGGCGCCCGCCCCGACGGGAAGCGCGTCGCCCTCGGCCACCCCGCAGCCCGGCGTCACGGTCGAGGTGACCCCCGTGGACCCCTCAAAGGTGCACCGTCTCTAGAAGCGCGGCCGTAAACAAAGCCGCGCTTCAAGGGCCTGGTGCGTCTCCCGGGCGTGCCCTGTCTACTTGTAGCGGACCGGCTCCCCGAAGGTCGTGACCCCTTGCCGATTCACGACCCGCACTCTTGGCCCGGAAATATCCACCAGCAGGCCGCCTTCACGAAGCTGGGGCAGCAGTCGGGAGATCTCCCCGACGCCTGGCGGGGGGATGAGAATGGCGTCGTAGGGCCCTTTCTCCGGCCACCCCGCGGGCAGCGGGCCGGCCCCGACGGTCACCGCGGACAAGTGCGTCCGCGCCCTCTCCGCGGCCGAAGGGTGCTCCGCCAGACCGAACACGTCGGCGCCCAGCGCGCGCAGGACGGCCGCCTCGTAGCCCGACCCGACCCCCACCAGAAGCACCCGGCTGCCGGGCGCCACTTTTCCCTCGTGCGCGAGCACCACGATGGGGTACGGCGCGAGCACGAGATGCCCGTCCTGGTCCTCAAACGAGACGTCGTGGTAGGCTGTCGGCCGATGGGCCTCGTCCACGAAAAGATGGCGCGGCACGACCTGGAACGCGGCCAGGATGCGGGGATCGGTGACCCCTTTGAACTCCAGCGCCATCTGGATCATCTGGTGGCGAAGCAGGGCGTGGTCAGGCCACGGCGTGCAGCGCTGTTCCCAGTCGCTCTTTGGCGCGCGCTTGTGCGGCTGCGCCCACACCGCCACGGCAATCGCCGCCAGCAAGAAGGCGGCCACCAGGCGGGTCCACGAGGAGCGCTCGAGCAGGTCTAGCATCGATCAGCGAGGGCTGGGAACGGGTGCTCGGAAGCAGTCGACCGAGGAGCACGCCCAGGCCGAAGCCCGTGATTGCCAGGGCCAGGATCAGGAAGAGATGCAGCGCCACCCGCTTCATTCCCCCGGGGATTCGTTCGGTCGTTCACAAACCCTGTGCCGCCTGCACCTGGATCACCCGCTCCTTCTTCAGATCAAGCAGGGTTCGCTGGGCGCCGCTCTTGCCGCCGGGGCGCGCCACTGCCTTGTAGAAGGTGACGTCGTTTTGCAGGCCGGCCTCGCGCTCGCCGGGGGACATTGAGACGACGCCGAGCGGCAGGCCGGCCCCGCGGATGGTGTCCACGAAAGCCGATTGCTTCTCGCCCGCGCCGTGGCTGAACACGATGACCGCGGCGGCGCCCCGCGCGTCTTCCTTGAGCCGATCGAGGTCGGCCGGCGGATTCATCAGGTCGACGCGCACCACGCTCACGTTGACCGGCCGCAGCGCCGTGGAAATTGCCCACTGCGCCTCCTCGGGGGTCAGGTTGGTGGCCACTCCGGAGTCCACCACGACGCCCACCACGCGGTCTTCTGGCTTCAACATCATGGTGGGCGGCACCCGGCGCGTCCCCGCGCGGTCGCTGGGCGCGGGCACCGAGGCCGGCGAGGATCTCTGGCGGATGGTGGCCATGAAGCGGTCCACCGTCACCCGCAGCTCCCTGTCCAGGCCGGTCTGCCAGATGTAGCCGCCCAGCGCGCTCCCCAGGAAGAGCAGAAAATAGAGAAAGACGGCGGCCAGCGGCGTCCCCTTGCCCTGGTTCTTGATCATCTGCGCGCGCTCGGCTCTGGCGGCCGGCAGAATCTTCTCCAGGCAGCCGAGCAGGGTGAAGTTGTCGGGCAGACCGTCCAGCGTCTCGAAGTCGATGTCGGCGAGCGCCGCGCTGTTTTCCGCCATGGCCACGGCGGGCGGCTCATCCGGGTAGCCCCGCGGCAAAATGGCGTAGAACCGGCGCTGCGCACGCTCTAGCAGCGGCGAGGCAATGGTGAGCAGGACGTTGCCCCCGTCGGCCGGGGTAATCTGCACGACGTAGCCGGCCGCCTTCAAGAGTGCGATCTCCCGCTTGCGCGGCTCGGTCTCTTCAACCTCCGGGAGCGGCACCGACTCGTCGGTCTCGGCGGGGCGCAGTCGGGTGATGGCCTCCTGCACGATGTCCTGGACGTGGCACGAGGAGTTCCACTCGCGAAGCACGCGCGACGAGAAACTGCGGGTCTCGCCCTCGACGTGCACCCGCAGCCCGGGCGCGTGCACCGGGTAGAGCGCGCCGGCGGAGATCTGAAGCACCATCTTCTCCGCGCCGAAGTCCACCTCGACTTCGAGGATGGCGGCGGAGCCCTGCTCGAAGACGTCGCAACGGATGACTCCGGGCAGGCTGGCGACCGCGTCACGCTCGTCGCGCAGCAGATCGCGGGTCTTCTGGAGCGAGAAGATCTGCGAGTCGAAGCCCTTTTCCTCGGCCTGTGGGGCGGGCTCGTTGCGGAGCACCTGGTCGATCTCCTGGGCGGTGGCCACCTGCCAGTTCACCTTGTGGAAGGTCATCGAGTCGCGCGTCATCAGATAGGGGTACAGCTTGATCTCGTCAGGGCTGGAGAGCGCGATGGGGTGGAGGATCTCGTCGAGCGACACCTCCGCTTCCTTAAGGATGGCCATGGCCCATTCGAGATCCGCCGAGGAGGGGCGATTGAGCCCGTCCGGGTGCGCGTGCCAGCGGCCCAGGAAGCGAGCGTCGGCGGGTCCCTGGGAGCCGCGCACCGCATCGGCCGGAGTGTACACGGGATGGTTCGCGCAGCTCTCGTCGGGGAGGCGCTCGTCCGGCACGCCCACGGAGCACCGGGTGATCACGAGATAATCGGAGCCGGAGCGGGTGAAGTGGTTTCCCAGGAGCAGTCCGCCGGTGGCGCGGTGGGGGACGCGGGAAACGTACTCGCGGATGCGGTCGAGCTCTTGCTCGAGTATCAGCACCCGCAGGTTGGTGGAATACACGCGGAGATTATAACATCCGCCCCGACAGGCGTAAATGTCCCTGCCCGGATTGCGCTGTACCTGGGATTTGTGCTATCATGCCTGCGCGAATGCGACAGTGGCGCCGCCTTGAGCGTTTTTCAACAGAAGTCCCGCTCTCAGACCAAAGTTTGGCCCTGGATCGTTCCACTGGTCCGCATGAACTAGTCTCCAGGCCGGTACCCGGGTCCGGAGAGTCCAGGTAAGATGTAGTTGCTCTCTACAGGTCAACGTGTGAGAGCGCCTTTCGGAACATCGCTGACCACCCAGATGGTCACCGGCAACAAGCCGGTGACCATCATCAATCATGGCCCTGCCCAACGAGACCTTTACCTATCAGGACGAGAGCGGCGCGTACCAGAACATCGAAGGTCTGCGCGCGGTCCGCTTCGACATCAGCTACTTCAACGACAACAACAGCCGGGAGAATATCCGGGTTCGCGGCACCGCGCTCCTCAATCCGGATGCGCAGGTCCGCGTGGGCACCGGGATTCAGCTCAATCAGGACCCGAATCGCGAGCAAGCGTTTGCCGACGCGGTCCACTTCCTGACCGAGGGCCTGGTGAACGGCGTGCCGTAGCGTTAGCCGGCTGGCTGGTCCCCTAGAAGAGCCGCCTGGAAACGGGCGGTCTTTTTACTTTTCCGGCTCGCTGGCCCACTCCCCGTGGGTCCGCTTCATCACGTCGGCCAGGGCGGTCTCGCGCAGCCAGTCCCCCAGGCGATACCAGCCCGGCCGCGCGGACTGCAGCGGCGCGTGCACGGCCAGGGCGGGCGGCTCGATCCACGCCTCCAGCGCCCACGACTCGCGCGTGGTGCGGAAGCCGTATGGAGGATGCGGCGCGGCGGGATCGTCCATCGCGGGATAGTCCAGGTTGTCCGCCGCCTCGGAGGCAGTGAGGAAATTCTCCACCGGGGCGCGCACCGCGAGCGCGGCTTCCGCGATCAGGGCGGCCAGCCCGCGCAACTGCAGCGGCAGGGGAAAGGCATGCCCGAGATCATTGGGACGGGCGCGATAGCCGCACATGATCCCGAGCGCGATGGCGTTGGACTCGCGCCCCCGGGTGTGCTCGGCGAGATCCTGGTCGTAGGGCGCGTTGGTGAACGTCTGCAGCACCGCCTTCTTGCGGTGCTCGTCGATATTGTGGAAGAGCCCGGGAATGGCGCCCCCCACGCGCCGCTCGCGCGCTTCGGTGTATTTCTGGATGGCCTCGTCGAGCTCGGTGGGACGCGCCACCGCGATCTGCTTGTGAAAATTTCCCACCGGTCGGCTGTACAGCCCGCCGCTCCAGTGGCCGTAGATTTTTCGATCGCCCTGGAAATGCTTCCGATAATAATCGAGGAAGGCGGGCGGGAGCGCCTCCACAAATTCGGTCCGCATCTTCATGCGCCGGAGGCGGCTTCTCTCCAGCCGTCCAGGACGTGCAGGCTGTCCTGCCGCCCGCGGCGTCCCATGTCGGCGCCCAATTTCCGCATGTCGGCGCGCAGCGTTTTCAACACCTGCTCCAGCGCGTCGGGCAGCGGGGCGCAAAATTCCAGCGGCGCGCCGCTCACCGGGTGGGCGAAGCCCAGCGTCTGGGCGTGCAGAAATTGTCCATGCAGCTCCAGGGGATCGCGGCGGCAGTAGACTGGATCCCCTGCCACCGGATGTCCCAGCCACGACATATGGACGCGGATCTGGTGGGTGCGGCCGGTGCGGATGCGCACGCGGACCAGAGAAAAATCCAGAAACTCTTCCACGCGCTCGTACTCGGTGACGGCCGGGCGGCCGGAGTGGATGACAGACATCCGCTTGCGGTCCATGGGATGGCGCCCGATGGGCATGTCAATGACGGCGCTCGCCGCGGGGCGCCCGTGCACCAGCGCGAGATACTCTTTTTTCACCTGCCGTCCGGCGAACTGGCGGGTGAGCGCGGAGTGCGCGGCGTCGTTCTTGGCCACCACCATGAGGCCGGAGGTGTCCTTGTCCAGTCGGTGGACGATGCCCGGGCGGCCCACGCCTGCAATGCCGCTGAGATCCTTGCAGTGGAAGAGCAGCGCGTTGACCAGGGTGCCGCGGCTGTGCCCCACGGCCGGGTGCACCACCAGGCCGCGCGGCTTGATGAGAACGATGAGGTCGCCGTCCTCGTGCACCACGTCTAGGGGGATGTCTTCCGCCTCAACGTCGAGCGGCTCTACCTCCAGGGGTTGGGCCTTGAACACGTCGCCGGCGGCGACCTTCATGCTGTGCTTGAGGCGCGCGATGCGGCGCGGCCCGACATAATGGACGCACTCGTCGTCAATGAGGCGCTGCGCCTGCGCGCGGGGGACGTTCATCGCGCGCGAAAGCCAGGAGTCGAGACGGTCGTTGTGTCCCTCGTCGTCTACTTCAAGGCGTTGCGCGCCTTCTTCGTCGCCGTCCTCTTCCCCGCGCTTCTCGTCCGTTGAGAATTGCTCGAAATCCGCCATTGAGAACCACTCCGGGACCTCGCCCGGGCTGGAATCTTCCTTCACGTGCGCTCCTCGTGGATGAAACCCCTCGCCCGGTGTCTACCGCCCCTTTCAACCTGTTTAAACGTAATCGGACTCTCGGAAGCCCGTGGCGCGCGGTTTTCGACGCGTCGTACCTGCGAACCTGCAGCCGTGGCGCCGTTTATCTACACCCAGAACTTGCTGATGGGCGGTGGAATGAGGAGATCGTAGTACGGGCGCGGGATGGGATAGCCGGTGAGCAGCGGATAGTAGATCGCCATGCAGAGCAGCGCGGCGACGAGGTAGAGCGCCACGCAGGTCTTTCCCCAGGAAAGCTCCTGCCACTCGCGCACCACGGCGGCCACCAGCAGGGCCATGAACGGCGTGCAGGGGAGCATGTAGAAAAAGAATCCGCGGTTCAATTTCCAGAGCAGCACCTGCGGCGTGTAGAGCAGCACGAGGAAGAGCCAGGGCCGCTCCATCCCCAGGCGCCAGGCGTCGAAGTAGGTGCGGGCCTCGTGCGGCTGTCGCGCCGGGGCGCCCTCCGAGGGCGGCGGCGGCTTGCGTCCCCGCCACCACAGTTGCAGCGTGACCGCGAGCGGCACGAACAGCGACTGTCCGAGCGTGAGCAGGTAGAAAATGAGGAACGTCGCCCAGACGAACGGCGAACCGATGGCGATGACTCCGGAGATGTACTGGGTGCCTTCGTGGTTGCGCCACATCAACTTGCTGAGAGGCGTGTCGCGCTCGGCTGGGAAGACGGAGCCCCTGGGCTCCTTGTATTCTTCGTAGTGGTACCAGACCGGGCGCTTGAGGATGGGCCACTCCCAGAACTCGGACATGTAGCGGTGCTTGAACTCGGCGCCGTGGCGGAAGGTCCACATCAGCTTGTGGTTGTCGTACAGCTTCTGCCGGGTCTGGCCCTGGTAGAAAAACGGAATGAAGGCGCTGAGATAGAGCAGCGGCACGATGACCGCGTAGATGGCGAACAGCTTGAGCGCCCAGGTCCAGCGCAGCCGTGGGCTGAGCAGCAGCATCGCCGCGACGGCGCCCACCGTCGCGAACATCGAGGACCACTTGCAGGCCGCGCCGATTCCGAAAAACACCGCGGAGGCCACCGCCCACCCGAAGCGCTGGCGCGACGACTCGATGAAGCGCCACGCAGCGTAGGCCCCCAGCAGCACGAACAGCGCGAGGTACATGTCGAGCATGGCGATGCGCGACTGCACGAGGTGGAGCGGGTCGATGGCCAGCAAGAAGGCCGCCGCGGCCCCCACGAAGCGGCTGCGGAACAGGCGGAAGCCGAGCGCGTAGGTGACCGCGATGATGCCCAGGCCGGCCAGCAGGCTGCCGAAGCGCCACGCGCCGCCGTCGGAGACTCCGTCGAGAAGTCCAAGGTTGTCGAGGTGGACGGCGATCCCGTCGTACACTTGCATCCAGGCGGCGATGATCATCTTGCCGAGCGGCGGATGGACGGTGTTGCTGTCGTGCTGCCCCTGCAGATATTCGTACGCGGACCGCACGTAATAGGTCTCGTCGAAATACCGCTTGGGGGGAAATGCGAGCCGCAACTGGCGCACGAAATAAGCAAACATGAGGATGGATCCGAGCAGCAGCGCGTCGGTCAGGGGGCGCTTTTCCGGCCAGGTCGGCTCGTACGGCGCGGGCTCCTCGTATGCCCTGGGGGGAGCCTCGGGGGTGGGCGCTTCGGGCTCGATCATGAGGTTGTGGGCAGCGGCGCCGATCCCGAGCGGCGGTACAGGATCACGGCGGCGCCCAGCAGCATCAATCCCAGGCTGACCCATTGCGCGAGGCTCAGCCCGGCGCCGATCAGCGCGCTCTCGCGGAAAAATTCCACGGCGAATCGAATGGCGGAATAGGTCAGCAGAAATCCGAAAAATACTTCCCCGTGAAAGCGGCGGTGCCTGAGCCACCACGCCAGGAAAACCACCGCGGCGAGCGCCAGGATCATTTCATAAAGCGGCGAGGGATGCCGCATCACGATGTGCCCGGCGTGCTCGTCGGGCAGCGGGATGGCCCAGGGCAGGTGGCTCTCGCGGCCGTAGCAACAGCCGTTCATCAAGCAGCCGACGCGGCCCACGGCGAGCCCCACCATCATCCCCACCGAGCCCAGGTCGAGGAAATCCGCGAACGGCACGCCCTCGCGCCGGGCCGCAATCCAGGTGCCCAGGATGAAGCCGAAAATGCCGCCGTGCCACGACATCCCACCGCCGCGGAAATTCAGCAACTCGGCGGGGTGCGCGACGAAAAATCCAGGGTCCTGCAAAATGTAGGCCACCCGCGCGAAGAACACGCCCAGCACGACAATGGTGACCACGCCTTCGGTGACCTGCTCGCGGGTCATTCCCACGAAATGGGCGAGCCGCGCGACCACGAAGGTGGCGCACAGCACGCCGACCGCCACCATCACACCGAACGAATAAATCGGATAGTCGCCGATGTGGAACAGGATGCGGTGCACTTACGCCTCCCCCCGGACCAGCGCGGGCTGGGGCACGGCGAGCGCCCGATAGAGGCCGATCAGCCCGCCCGCGAGGATGGCGAACGAGGCATACTGGGCCAGCGTCAGTCCGCCCGCCAGGATGGGCTCCATGCGCAGGTACTCGATGAAGAATCGCTCCACCGCGTAGATGCTGACGTAGGCGTAGAATATCGCGCCGCGCCCCAGCGGGAAAACGCGCTGCAGGGCCAGCAGGACGAGGAGAACGAGAAACTCGCCGACGGCCTCGTACACCTGGGTGGGATGGCGCGCGACGAAGCCCAGCTCGGGCGCGTCGGGGAAAGTGACGGCCCACCCGACGCTGGTGGCGCAGCCGTGGCAGCAGCCGTTCAGGAAGCAGCCGAGGCGGCCGAGGACGTGTCCCAGGACAAGGCCCGGCGTTGCCATGTCGAGCAGCACGCCGCGCGGAATCTGGGATCGCCCGACGTAGATCAGGAAGGCGATGAAGCCGCCCAGCACGCCGCCGAGCCAGGACAGTCCGCCCTGGCGGATGTTGATCAGCTCGGCGAGGTCCCCCGAATAGGAGGGCCACTCCTCGTAGACCGCCACCACCCGGGCGCCGATGATGCCGCCCACCAGCACGGCCAGCGCGAAGTCCAGGACCTGATCCCTGGTCAGGCCGTAGGTGGAAGCGCGCCGCAGGGAGAGCCAGAGCCCGGCCAGCATTCCCATGACCAGCATGAAGCCGTACGAATAGACGGCGTACCACTGGCCTTCAAAGAGCAGGACTCGGTGCAACGTTTCAATCCCTCGCTGGCTTTGCGATCTTCCACATCAGCAGGGCGACACCTACGCAGATGCCGGAGTCGGCCACATTGAACACCGGCCACCAGCGGAGATCGAGGAAGTCCACGACGTATGCGAAGCGCATGCGGTCAATCAGGTTCCCCACCGTGCCGCCCGCGATCGTCCCCAGCGCGACCGCGGTGAGCGCGTCAACCTCGCGGACCTTGTGCCACGAGAGCGCGAGCCCGACCAGGACGACGACGGCCACGCTCATGAAGAGCCACCCGCCTCCGGGGAGGAGGCTGAATGCCGCGCCGGTGTTGCGCACGTGGTGGATGTCCAGGAACGGCAACAGGGTGAATGACTCGTGCAGGGGCAGGTGCGTGACGATCCAGTGCTTGGTCCCCTGGTCGAGGGCCAGCACCATTACCGCGGCAAGCGTCAATGCGACCGTGGAAGGCACACCGCGTGCTACTGGGTCAGCTTGTTGAGGTTCTGCTTGAGGGCCGCGGTGATGTTCTCCTTGATGGCCTCGCGCGTGTCATCGCCCAGCGACATGTAAATGTAGTACAGGGTCAGCGAGCCCAGGGCGCCAAGCAGCGCCACGCCCATCATCTTCTGGGCGCTCAGTTCACAGTGGTCGTCGGCGCACAGTTGATCCCCGATCCGCTCAATGCTGGTGGTCATGAGGTCTGTCCTTTCTTGGCACGCATCCGCTTTTCATCGATGCGTACGTACCCGGGGTGAAGTGCCTGGATCTCGCGCAGCCCGAGCAGCATGCTGTCGAGCAGGACCGCGCACAGCCTGCCGACGTCGCCTTCGCGGCTTTCCGGGGGCAGCGTGCAGCGCAGGTCGCCGCGCGCTACCCGGTACGTCGGCGCCGCGAGGGCGCACCGCTCCAGCCCCAGCAGGGCCGTCTGCAAGAGCGCCGACACGGCCGCGCACACGATGTCGAAACCCTCTTCATCGTACGCGGCGTGCCCCCGCGCCTCAAAGGCGGCGATCCGTCCTAGCGGGTCGCGCCGCACGGTGACGCGGATCATAGCCACGGGGGATTCGCGGCGTGCCCCCTGCCCCCTGCTTGAGGGCGGCGGGGCGTTCGCGCGAGCGCGGAACGCCGTCCGGTCGCGGTCAGGGAGAACGCGAAGAAGCCGACCATGAGTCGGCTTCTTCGCCGCGGGCGCGTGACGGCTAGCGGCTGATGGAGTCGATGCGGACCAGGGTGAAGAGCTGGCGGTGGCCGGTCTTCACGCGG
The DNA here is from genome assembly GCA_016868975.1 of Armatimonadota bacterium. GTDB lineage: Bacteria > Vulcanimicrobiota > Xenobia > RGZZ01 > RGZZ01 > VGFD01. The sequence continues at coordinate 15,169 of VGFD01000010.1, forward strand.
TAGCGCTTGCGCTTCTTGTACTTGAAGACGAGGACTTTCTTGGCGCGTCCCTGGTGGACCACGCGGCCCTTCACGCTGGCGCCATCGAGCAAGGGGGCGCCCAGGTGGGTGCTGCCGCCGTCGTCGCCAATCATGATCACGCGGTCGAACACGACCTCGTCGCCTTTGCCGCCATCCAGCCGCTCCACGCGAAGCGACTGGCCCGGGGCCACTCGATACTGCTTTCCGCCGGTCTCTACAACCGCATACATGGCCTTACGCCCTCCAACTGACTTTCAGGGGTTGAAATTTTGCTGGTGCATGGTATCACAGCCCCACCGGCTTGTCAAACTTGGCGGCCCGCCCGCCCGCGACCGGGTCATTGCTCCACTCCTCCCGCCAGTCCCAGGATATCGACCGCCTGATGGCGCAAGACTGGGGACGCGGGGGGCGAATGTTTCCGGAGTGTTAGACCGAGCATGGACGACGTAACCGTTTACACGCCAGGCAATCGCTTTTACGACGGACTGGTCGCGTTTCTGGCCGCGGCCGCGAGCCTGTCCTCGGAGAGCCGGCCGTTGCGGCTCCCCTGTCGCGACGAAAACAACCCGTGCCTCGTGCTCGATCCCGAAGAAGTACTCGCCCCCCTGCGGCAAAATCTCTGGCCCGAACAGATTGCCTTCCAGCGCGACGCGGGGGCGGGGGAAGGCTTTTTCGGCAACCCGGCGCTGACCCGCGTGATCGAATCCCTGCTGCGCGCGGAATTCGTCAGTTTTTATGAGGCGTGGGCAGCCCCCATCGTCGTGGCGCACGGCAAGAATCTCCGCCAGTGGCCACCCGCCTGGGCTTTCGGCCGCATCGTGCGCAACGCGCTGGCCCACGGCGGTAGATTCGAGATTTTCAGCGCAACCGACGTATCCTGGCGCGGCAGGCGTTTCACCGACGCCGACCACGGCCGCTCATTTTCCAGCGAGGACGTGCGCAGCGGCGAGTTTATCCTCTTGATGGCGGACATGGACGCGGCGCTTAATCTCAATCCGTAGGTACGACGACTTCGTTCCTGTCGGGCTGCCGGTTTCCCCGAGTTCTACCGGGCCTGGGCGAGCACTCCGACCTGCATCGGAGAGTACAGGATCGTGCCAGCCGCGCCGCGCATCCGCTCCCATTCCTCGACGAACGCGGCCCACTGCGCCTCCGACAACACTCCAGCGCCGATCATGTGGGGCGCCTGCACGAACAGGAAATCCTCGACCCAGCGGTAGACTGGCGAGTCCGGCGGTCCCGCCTGCACGAACGGGTGCACGCCCAGCACGCGATATCCCGAGTTCACGAAATTGAGCGGAAGCACCCCGGCCACCCAGCAATTTCCGCCGTCGATCGCGAACCAGCGCCGCACCGCCGCGATCACTTCGTCAAAGCGCGGCGCCTCGGGAAACACGCGGATGCCGTCGTGATTGTAGTCGAGCAGGCCGATGCGCCCACCGGTCGCCAGGAGCGGCCGCAGGCGGCGCAGCACCGCCTCCACGTCTGGCAGATACGAGAAGACCCAGCGTGAGTAGATGGCGTCGAACGGCCCCTCGGGCAGCACGTCCCGCTCAATGTCGCCGGAGAAAATTTCCGCCTGCTCCAGCCCTTGGTCGCGAATCAAGCGCCGGCTGGCCGCGAGATACTCGTGATTGCGCTCGAAGCCGACCACCCGGCCGCCAACGCCCACGCGTCGCCCGAGGCGGGGAAGGCCCAGGCCGATGCCGCAGCCGATCTCCAGCACCCGCTTGCCTTCGGAAAGGCCCAGCCGGTCCATGAAGCTCTCGGTCTCCGCGGCCCAGACCTCGTCCTGGCCGCGGAGTCGTCGCTGCTCGGCCTCGTCATGGCCCAGCAAGTACTCGTCATTCGCGCGCGGCGTCGTCACGCCGTCCCCTTCGCGACGGCGGGCGTCCGCCCTGCGCAAGCAAGAGCCATGGAAGGATTTTCCACGCGCCTCCCGTAGCGCTCACGTAGCGCTCACGTAGCGCTCCCGTAGCGCTCCCGTAGCGAGTAAGACACGCGGCGGGTAGAGACCCCGTCGCGCCACGGTGAAGGACCGGTGCGGACACCCCCAGTGGGCGCGCGCACCCCCCACGCTCCAGCCGGTCCGCAGAGCGTGGCTTCACGATCCGGGCGGAGTTCAAGTTCACGCCCGCCCAGGGGGGACCACAGGGCACCAGGCTTGTGCGCCGAGTGCCCTGTTTCTATTTTCTGCCTCGAACGGCGATCAGGGCCAGGCGGCCGGCTCGATCGTCGGGGCCGGGCCCCTGGTCTTCTTCCTCATGCGCGTGCTGCGCCAGGAAACCGGGTACACCCGCCGATGCCTGCCGTGCCGCCCTCCCCCGCTCTCGTCTCAGGAGCCAAACGCTGCTTCCAGGATTTTGTAGGTCACCGCCGCGATAAGTGCAGCTGCCGGGATGGTGAGGATCCAGGCGGTCACGATGTTTCCGGCCACCCCCCAGCGTACCGCCGACAGCCGCCGCGTCGCGCCCACGCCCATGATCGACGCGACGATGACGTGCGTCGTGCTGACCGGCATGCGAAAGTGCGCCGCGATTTGCAGCACGATCGATGCCGCGGTCTCCGCGGCGAAGCCGTGGACCGGCTGAAGGCGCAGAATCTTCGAGCCCATGGTGTGGATGATCTTCCAGCCACCGGCCGCGGTGCCGATGCCCATGGCCAGCGCGCACGCCACAATGACCCAGGTCGGGGGACCCGGTGACGCACCGGCCGCCGGCAGCAGGTCCGGCCAGGGCCACGCCGGATTTCGCGACTGCACGACCAGGGCCAGGGTAATGATGCCCATCGCTTTCTGGGCGTCGTTGGTGCCGTGGCTGAAGGCCATCAAGCCAGACGACACCAGCTGCAATTTCCGAAAATATCGATTGGTGCGGTCGGGAGCGCTGCGGCGGAAAATCCACAGCAGGGCGAGCATCAGGAGATATCCCACGACGAGCCCGGCTAGCGGCGAGCCGACGATGGGAATCAGCACCTTGTTGCGCAGGCTGGTCCAGTGGAGGATGTCGGTCCCGGCATGGATCACTCCCGCTCCCATCAACCCGCCGATCAGGGCGTGTGACGAGCTGCTGGGAATTCCGTAATACCATGTGATCAAGTTCCACACGATGCCGCCGGTAATTGCCGCAGCCACCACCGTTTGCGTGACGCCGCTGGGGTCCACGATGTCGCCGGCGATGGTCTTCGCGACCCCGACGCTGACAAATGCCCCGGCAAAATTGAGCACCGCGGCCATGAGCAGCGCGCGCGAAGGCGACAGCACGCGGGTGGAGACGACGGTCGCGATGGCATTCGCGGAGTCGTGGAATCCATTGATGAAATCGAAGGCGAGGGCCAGGAAGACAACGATGATCGTCAGCCAGACGGAGAGGGAATCGATACCTTTTCACCTGCACTCTGGGGACCTGCGGTCCCCCCGGTTTCCGGCGCGCTCATACCACGGGTCCCGAGAGGTGTCCTGCCCGTTCCAGGCAAGACGCACGCGGAGCGCGCGCGGGCGGTACACCTCTGGCCGTGTCACGTGCGCCTCCGGGTCGAGCAGGTTGCGGTTGTAAGTCACGATGGCCTCGCCGGCCGCGGTCGACTGCTCCGGATGCGCCCTCGCGCCATAGATCAGAATTCCTCGCTCGGGCGCAGTGTACAGGCGAAGCGGCGCGCTCCAGGGACCCTCCGGGCGGTCCGCGTGCCGCGCCATGACGTCCGGCCCCAGGCCCGACGGGGTGTACACCGCAACGAATCCTGGGACGCCGGGAACCCGGCTCACGCTCATCTCCGGCGCGCCGTCCTGGAAGAGCACCCGGGGCGCGCCGCGGGCCCAGCCGCCCGCGCCCCAGACCTCCCAATCGTCGGGGTTCAGGGCGGCCAGTCGGGCGCGGTGAATCCGCGCCACGAAGAGTGGGCGGTCGGTCCGGCCGGGGACGATCCCGTAGGCGTACAGCCAGTCGCCGGCCACCACGCAGGCGGCGCCCAGACGCATCCCCAGGCGCACCACGCGGTGCTTCCAGGCACCCGGGTCGCCGCTCGGATCGTCCACGCACAGCAGGTCCGCGCCCGCCTCCTCGAACTGAAAGCCGGGCGGTCCCTCCGGATCGGGGCGGATGCGCATCAAGAAGACGTACAGGCGGCCGTCCACGACCGCCATGTCCCCGGGCCAGAACCAGTCCTCGCCGCCCGCCGCCGGGAGCACTTCGCCCACAAAAGAAAACCGTCCGTCCGCCTGGATGGCCCCGCTGTTGCGCAGCATGTCGAGCGACGCGCGGCGGCCGCCACGGACCTCCGCGGTGAAGGTGTCGCCGAACAGCCAGAACACGCGGCCGTCTGGAAGCGCGACGCTGTGGGCTCCGTCCGCGCCGGAGAAGCCCACGGCATCATCAAAGTGGCGCTCGAACGCGGGGAGCGGCGTCACTGAGACGAGCTGCAGAATGCCGAGGAGAAGGGCGATCACTCCGAGGGCGGGCGACGCCGCGGCTCGGGCGGCGACACGGCGGGGCGCTGCCAGTTCTCCGGCAGCTCCGGCGGCGCCACGAGGCCCTGCACGGTATCGGAATGCACCTGACGGCGGCGCCACATGTTGGTGAACGCGATGATGAGCCACATGCCAACGTGGAGCGCCCCCAGCCCCACGTAAGGGAGCTGCAAGGCAATCGAGCAGACGCCAAAGGAGAGGCCGTCGACCAGCATGCTGGCCGTCGTCTGGATGGTCTGGGGCCCGTGTCCCTCGTAGTGCTGGCTTGCTTGCAGGTTCATGATGGGGATGGCGCCGATGGCGCCCAGCACGATCGCGGCGGTCAAGCCGGTCCCGAAGTCGGCGATGGGCAGCACCGCGAACGCAGAGATGACCGCGGATACCGCGCGCAACAACAAGAAAGGCAGGTCGAAGTAGCGGAGCACCGCGGGAATCTTCTGGATGCAGATCTCCGCAAGCGCCAGAAACCCGAGCATAGCATAGGTGCTGGTGGCTTCCGTGTCGTTTGAGAATTGCAGCAGGTTCGGATTGACCTGCCTGGGACCGATGAGATCAAGCCGCAGCGCGTGGCAGAGGAAAAAGAGCGGGACGAAGGCGCGCAATCCCGCGACGCCGGCCAGTGCCGCCGCCAGGGCAAGCAGGTGTACCGGTAAGGTCATCGCGGGTCCATTCTCGCCTTCGGGTACGCCCCCCTGCGCGTGCGCTTTCCCGCGCCTTCACATTTTCTTAACAGTTTTCCCAAGGGAATACGCTGGCCTGCCGTAGGATGGGTCCATTCAAGACGAAGGAGAAGTGGCCAATGATGAAGCGAGTCGTGGCCCTGGTGGGCGCGGTCGTGCTGTTTGGAGGCTCGGGGGCGCGCGCCGAGTCGGATCTGGGGGACGCCTTCGTGCAGGCCGGGCCGGCCGCGCGACAACAGTTGCGCGAAATGGTGCGAACGGAATATCTGGGTCTGGCGGAAAAGTTGCTGGACTTCGTGACCGCCCGCGACCGGAAGTTTTTCACCCAGGCCGCGCTGTCGCGTCTTGACGCGATTCTCGCGCGCCACCCGGAAGCGGTCAGCACGCTTCCCGCGAAGGTGATGGAGGACCTCCACGCCCGCTATCCGCGGCTGGTGACCCAGATCGTGTTGACCGCAATGGACGTCGAGCCCGGCGTCGTCGGGCAATTCTCCCGCTGGCGCGCCAAGGACGCCGTGCGCAAGATGGTGGCCGACAAGTATCCCCGTCTGGTGGAAGACGCGCTGGCCGTCATCAAGGAGAAGAGCCCCACCCTGCCAGCCGCGGTCCGGCGCACGGCCATGGAGACGGCGCTGTCAGCCGATCCCACGCTCCACCTCGAGGTGCTTCTCGACGCCGCGCGCGTTGCCCGTACCCAGGGAGGGCTCCAGCAGTTTCTCGGGGGCCGCACGGCGTTTCGCAAGGCGCTCGCGGACAATCCCAAAATGGCGCGCGCGCTGGTCGCCATGATCGATGAGAAATACAGCGAGCGCATCTACCGGGTGGCCCATGCCGTGGTCTGGGAGGTTGGTAAGCAGCACGGAGCGGCCATCGCCGGCACCGTCCGGGAAGTGGTGAAGTTGGTGGACGCGCGCTATCCCGCGCTGGCCTCCGAGGTCATTCGGCTGCGCATCACGCAGCGGCAGGCCGTGGTGTCCGCGCTCCGCGCCCAGCACCCGAAATTCGCGAAACAGATGGCGGACGCCATGCAAGAAAAATATCCCCGCCTGCTGGCCGACGCGGTGGCTTCCATTGACCGCAACGCGCCCGGACTGCGGGACGATCTGCGGAGCGCAATGGCCCAGCGCTTTCCCGGCCTGCACCAGGACGTGCGCGCAATGGTTGCCCGCGAGTTTCCGGGCCTTCTGGAAAAGACCGAAGCCATTCTGAAGTAGGTAAAATCCGGCGGATATCGAAGCGAGCAGGCTTATGCCAGGCCTGCTCAAAGGCTTTGAAATCGAGCTTTTCACCGGCCGTCCGGACGGCGAGGTGGTCGGCCTCGCCGACCACCTCGCGAGGCGCATGGACGGCTTCGTCCTGGAGCCGGACAGCCGAAATCTCGAATACGTGACGGCCCCGCTGGCGGATTATCGCGCGCTCCTTTCCGCGCTGGTCGAGCCGCGGCTGAAGCTGCGCGAGGTGCTGGCGGAAATGGGCGGTTACACGATCGTTCCCGGCAGCACTATGCCGCTGGCCGGGGCCACCGGCAAGTTTATCCGCAGCGATCCGGGAAATCCCTATCACGACCAGATCGAAAAAACCTACGGCACGCGCGTGGTGACGGCCAGCGTGCACATCAACTTCGGCCTGCCCTACGCCGAGGACGTCATCCTCGCCACCCGCCTGCTCCGCATGGACGCCGCGGTGGTGCTCGCCGTCTCGGCCGCCTCGCCGTTTCTCGAAGGCGCCGCGACCGGCGCGCACTCCACCCGCTGGGAGACGTTCCCGCTCACGCCAGACCACGTGCCGCTGTTCGTCGATCACGCCGACTACGCCGACTGGATGCGTCAGCAGCTGTCTTTGGGCTTGATGTGGAACGTGCGCCACCTGTGGGTGGCGGCCCGTCCCAACGGCCCGGATCGGCCCGACGCGCTCGACCGCGTGGAGCTGCGCATCTGCGACCTGATCTACGATCCGCGCGTGCTGCTGGGGCTCACGTTGGCCCTGGAGGTCCGACTCGACCGCATGCTGCGCGGCAAACTGGTCGACACGCTGGCCCAGAAACGTTTCTCGGCCGACGATCTGGTCGCCATCGCGCGCCAGAACGAGCGCAACGCGGCCCGCCACAGCCTGGACGCCCTGGTGGTGGACTGGGAGAGCGGCGAGTCGCTGCCCGCCCGGGTACTGGCCAAACGATGGGTCGACGAGGCGCGCATCTCCTCGCTGACCCTCACGGCGTTCGACGAATGGCTGCTGCGCGGCGTGGACCAGACCCTGGACGGCGGCAACGAGGCCATGCGCTGGCTGTCTCTCGCGCGCAACGGCCACACGGTCCCCCAGGTTGTGGAGGAAGCCGTCGCCGAAGCCCTGGAAATCGACGAGAGACTGCGGCACCAGTTTTTCGACTGATTTGCGCATGATGCGCGGGCATGTTACTATGCTCAGCGTGTCTCAAAACGTCCCCGAGCCCGACCAGACCGTCCGCCAGCGCAGCAACCGCGAGCTTTTGCGCGCGCTGTGGCCGTTGCTCGCGGCGCACCGCGGGGCCCTGACGCGCGCCTGCCTCATCCTGCTGGCCTGCACCGCGCTGTTCCAGGCCGGGCCCTTGCTCATCCGTCACGCCGTCGACACCAATCTCCCCGCTCACGACGTGCGCGGACTGGTGGCCACCGTGATCGCGTTCGTGGCCGCGCAGGGGCTGTACCTCTTGCTCAATTACCGGCAAAACCTGATTTTGCAGCGCACCGGGCTGCGCATCATCACCGACCTCAAGCAGCGGCTTTTTGAGAAGGTGCTTTCGCTCTCCTACTCATTTTTCGATGAGATGCCGCCCGGCAAGCTGATCGCGCGCGTGGAGAGCGACGTGGAGGCGCTGCGCCAGTTATTTACCTTCACCGCCGTCGTGCTGGTGGGCGATACCTTCAAGCTGATTGTCAGCGCCATTCTCATGATCTCCATCCAGCCGGTGCTGGCCGCCATCGTGCTGGCGACGCTGGCCGGAATCCTGGCACTTACCATGTCTTTGCAGCGCGTGGGACGCCCCGTGTTCCGCGAGGCGCGCGAGCGCAACGCCGACCTCACCGGATTTATTGAGGAGCGGCTGCACGCGATTCCGGTGGTCCAGGCATTCTCTCAAGAGGCGCAGACCTGCGCGGACATGGACACGCAAAACCGCCTGAAATTCCAGGCTGACGCAAAATCGTATTTCATCTGGAACGTGTACTGGAACGCCATCATCCTGCTCGAGCTGCTCGGCGTTTGCACTTCGCTGGTCCTGGGCGGCGCGCTGGTGATGCAGGGACAGGCCACCATCGGCACGATCATCATGTTTACCGAGTTCCTGCGGCGGTTTTTCGAGCCGGTCTTCCGTCTGAGCGAGCAGATGGGCATCTTGCAGCGCGCGTTCGTGTGCGGCGAGCGCGTCCTGGACATGCTCGAGCGACCCCCCGAGGTGCGCGATCCCGCGGCGCCCCGCGAGTGGAGCGGCCTCCAGGAGAACATCGAATTCCGCGACGTCAGCTTTGGATATCGCGAGGGACGGCCGGTCGTGGACCACGTCTCGTTCACGCTGCCGCGCGGAGAGCACTGGGCCATCGTGGGTCCGACCGGGGGCGGAAAGACCACGCTCATCAGCCTGCTCCTCCGTTTCTACGATCCGCAGAGCGGAGCGGTCCGGGTCGACGGGATCGACGTGCGCGACCTGCGTCAGTCTGACCTGCGGGCGCGATGCGCTCTGGTATTGCAAGACATCGTCTTGTTTCCGGGCACGGTACGAGAAAATCTCACACTCGGTGAGCCTGACATCAGCGAAGCGGACATGCGTGAGGCAGCCCGCGTCGCCGCCGCGGACACCTTCGTGGAGGGCCTTGCGGAGGGGTACGACACGCCGCTCCTGGAGCGCGGCGCAAACCTGTCCACCGGGCAGCGTCAATTGCTCTCGTTTGCCCGCGCGCTGGCCCGCAATCCGGATATCCTGATACTCGACGAGGCCACCGCGTCGGTGGATCCGGAAACCGAGCGCGCCATCCAGGCCGCCCTGCACCGCCTGCTGGAAGGCCGCACCGCGCTCATCATCGCGCACCGCCTGTCCACCATCCAGGATTGCGACCGCATTCTCGTCGTGGAGAACGGCCGCATCGTGGAGCAGGGCACGCACCGGGAATTGCTGGCCCGCGACGGCTCCTATCGCCGCCTGCACCACCTGCAGATCGCGCTGGGAGCGGCGTCATGAGTCCCGCCAGGGACGGTCAACAAGAGGAATCCGCCGGAGACATGAGGTGGGGAGGCGAGCCGACCTGTGTCGTGAGCGTGCCGCTGCGCTGGGCGATCAGCCTCTGGCGGCCGCACCGATGGCTGATCTTGCCGCTGGTCGTGCTCACCATTTTAAATGCGTTCGCGGTGGCCGCGATCCCGCTCGCCATGCGAGACGTTTTCAACCTGCTGAACCGCCAGCTCACCAGCGAGACGCTGCGCCAGGCCGTCTTCTGGCTGTTCTGCGTGGGCCTCGCCCGGTTCGTGGTGTACAGCACCCTGCAGTGCCTGCGCGCCTGGGTGAACGTGCGCCTGGAGTGGAGCGTGCGCAGCCGCCTGTTCCGACACATCGTCTCGCTGGGGCCGGCATTTCATGGGAAATTTCGCACCGGCGACGTGCTCACCCGGCTCACCAGCGACATCGGCGAGGAAAAGCTCTCCTGGTTCTTGTGCTCGGGCGTGTTTCGCGCGCTGGAGGCGGTGTGCGACGTGGTCATCGTGGCGGCGGCGATGATGCGGCTCAACGTCCCGCTGGCGCTGTACTGCCTGGCGCCGCTTCCGCTGCTGTTCTTGTTGTTTTTGAAAGTCTCCTCGCGGCTGTCCGAGCGATTTAGGGCACAGCAGCGCGCGATTTCAACGGTAAATTCTCAGCTCGAGGCCACCTTCAACGGCATTCGTCTGGTAAAGGCGTGCGCACTGGAAGAAGCCCGCGCGCGAGCCTTTTCCCAGGATGTGGAAGCGCGCCGGAGCGCGGACTTCAACGCGGTCAGCGCGCAGGTTCTCATGGAAAACGTGTACGGGTATTCGTGGCAATTGACCGCGGCCACCGTGCTGCTCGTGGGCGGGTGGATGGTGATCGAAGGGCGCATCACGCTTGGCGACTTCGTGGCCTTCAACGCATTTGCAATGTCGCTCACCCTTCCCATGTTTGACCTGGGTGGATTTCTCACCCGAGGCCGCCAGGCGCTGGTGGTCATAGAGCGCCTGCGCGAGTTGGAATGTTTCGCGCCGGACGTCCGTGACGGCCGCGCCCCGGAGGTGGCGGAACCGGCCGCGCCCGCGCTGGCCGTGAGCGAGCTTTCCTACGCCTACCCGGGCGCCGCGCGTGACACTTTGTCCGGAGTTGGCCTGGCGCTGCGCCGCGGCACCTTGCTCGCGGTCACCGGCCGCGTCGGGGAAGGGAAAAGCACGCTGCTGCGGCTCGTGCTGCGCCTGGTGGATCCCGAAAAGGGCCGCGTCGCGCGGGGCGGGCGCGACCTGCGCGGATTGTCGCTGGCCGAAGCTCGTGAGGGCGTGGGCTACGTGCCTCAAGATGCTACCCTGTACTCGACGACCATCCTCGACAACGTGCGCTTCGGCCGCCCTTCGGTGAGCGAGGACGACGTCTGGTGGGCGCTCGGCATGGCGCATCTCGAGGCGGACGTTCGACGCATGCCGGAAGGGCTCCACACCCACGTCGGCGCGCACGGGACCCAGCTTTCCGGCGGCCAGAAGCAGCGGCTGTCGATCGCGCGGGCACTGGCCGGCCGTCCCTCCCTGTTGTTGCTCGACGACTGCACGGCAAGCCTGGACGCGCACACCGAAGCGCGGCTTTGGGAAACGCTTCGCGCCGCCCTGCCGGACGCGGCCATCGTGCTGGTCACCCATCGCACGGCGGCGCTCGCGCATGCCGACGCCATCGTGGTGCTCGGCGACGGCGGCCGCCTCCTCGAAGCGGGCAGGCACGAAGAGCTGATGCGGCGCAACGGCGAATACGCCACGCTGTTCCATCGCTGGGAGGCCGAGGAGGACGACGAGGTGGCCTGACCGCAATAGCTCAAAGGGGTGATTGACAACCGTCGGCGAATGGTGTCCAAAGACGGTACTTGAGGTGTATAATACCGGTGTAGTAATACCGGTGTATAGTAATACCGGTGTATAGTAATACCGGATGGGGTCGGGATAAAGGTCAGTGTTTCCGAGGGGGCGTCACGCATGCAGGTCTGTCCGGTTTGTCGTGAAAGGTTACTGGATCAGGTGACGCGATGCAAGTATTGCGGCGCGACACTTCACCGCACCACCATCCTCGCCAGGGAGCGGGCCGCGCGCCGCGCCACGGTCAAGTTTTTCGTTTTTGGAGCGCTGTTCGTCGCGGTCCTGGGAGGGATCATCTACTGGCAGTCGGGCGCCTCGGCGCGCCAGCATGAAGAGTACCGCCAGGGCTACAATCAGGGGATCCAGGCCGGCGCCGTCCTTGCTTCTCGAATGGCGAGCCGTCCCCTCGACTCCGACCTGGAGAAACTGCTGGATACCGAGTATGTCAAGGCGGATCTGGGAAAGACCACGCTCGACTTCGAACGTGGCTGGAAGGACGGCGCGCGTTCCGCTATCATTTCAAGAAAGCGCCAGAAATATACACGTACGGGGGCCTCATGCGCAACCTGATCTGGATCGTTCCTCTCCTGGCCCTGGTGGGCGGTGTCTCGTTCGGCATCATCAAACTGCTCGAGTCGGACACGTCCACCGGCTACGTGCCCGAGACGCAGGCACTGGTGACGCAGATGAGGGCCGTTGTGGAAACCGGCAAACAGCAGCGCGATTTTGCACGCTTCCAGCAACAGTCCGGCATCTTGATGACGGACATGAACGCATTTCGCGAGCGCTATGAGAACAGCGCACATACCCCGCTGGCATCTTTTGGCGGCACGCTGACCGCCTACAAGGCGGTCATGGACGTCCGCGACGCCTGGCAGGCCGTGGTGAGCGGAGCCCAGAGCGAATTCCAGGGACGCGAGCGCATCAAGAGGGCGCTGGCCCAGGCCGAGAGCGCGCTGGATGAGGCCCAGAGCGGGCTCTCACGGGGAAATTAGCACCTTCAGCGCCCCCGCACGGCCGGCGTGCGCCACCGCGGCCACGCCTTCCGCAAGCGCGTAGCGGCCGTCCACCAGGGGCTCGACCGAGACCATTCCGGCCTCGAGCGCGCGCAGCGCCGGCCGAAACGGCCCGCACCGCGAGCCCACCACGCGGATCTCGTTGATGACGATGGGCGCCAGGGCGAGCGTGCTGTTGCCCTGTACGGTGGTCTTCAACACGACCGTGCCGCGCGGCCGCACGGCTTCCAGCGCGGCCGCGAACCCCTGCGCCGACCCGCTCGCCTCGATCACGACGTCGGACGAGCCGTCCGCGCGCCAATCGCTCCGTGCGACGCAGCGGATGCCGCGGCCGCGCAGGAACGACAGTTTGCGATCGTGCTTGCCCACCACCGTCAGATCGCAGCCGGTCGAGGCAAGCACCTGCGCCACCATGGTCCCCAGCTTGCCGTCCCCGAGAACCGTCACCCGCGCGTCCGGCGCGACCGCCACCTGCTCGGTCACCTCAAACGCCGCGGCCAGCGGCTCGGTGAAAACCGCCACCTCGTCGGGCACTTTGGCGGGGACATCGTGCAGGTTGCGGACGGGCAGCGTGAGATACTCGGCAAACGTGCCGTCGCGACCGAGAATTCCCAGCACGGTGCGCTCAGGACAGTGGCGCGGATCGCCGCCCAGGCAGCCAGGACAGCGGCCGCACCCGCAGTTGATCTCGCCCACCACGCGGCGCCCCTTCCAGGCGGGATCGGCGCACTCCACGACCTCACCCACGAACTCGTGGCCGAGCACGCCGGAAAATCCCATGTAGCCTTTCACCAGCTCGAGGTCGGTGTTGCAGATCCCCGCCATGCGGAGGCGAATGAGGGCCTCATCGGCCGCGGGGGCTGGCACCGCGCGGCCTTGCTCGAGTCGAAGCGCGCCGTCGAAGACAAGTGCTTGCATGCGGAATGCTTGGCGGCG
>VGFD01000011.1 GCA_016868975.1 Armatimonadota bacterium
TTTGGCGCGCTCGTGCAGGGCGAGGTCTTCGGCAACCTGGGCGCGGCGGAGGAGTTGAGCCGCGGTTACGGCCACGATCCGGGCGACGTCATCCCGTCGTATCAGTTCGTGCTGGCGCGCAATTCCCAAGGACCGGGATCTCGAGGTGCAACTGCACCTGCTCGGCCTGGAGAACCTGTTCGGCGCCGGCAAGCCGCTGTATGCCCCGATCGTCCCTTACACGTCGGCGATGGCCACCAGGAGCCGCGGGCTGGTGATGGTCAACGCGTTCGACATGGTGGGAGCCAATCAGGAGATGAAGGGCTCGGTGCCCACCGCGCGCTACCATTACCATGACTTCCACGGCGGCATCGCGCGCAACCGCAAGGTGTTCGACGTCGTCTTCCGGCAGATAATCCCGGGCCGCTTCACGGCGACCAAGGCGCTGCCGCCGCCGACCAAAGCGATCCAGGCGTCCTACCAGAAAGCACTGGGACGCCCGCCGACCGCCGCCGAAGTCTCTGCCGAGCAGACCACGGGCAAGTCGCTGCAGGAGGTGCGTAAAGATCTTGAGTCCAGTGTGGAGTTCGTTTCCAAAGGGATTCCCAAGGGCGCGGCGTTCGTCTCCGCGTGGCGGCGCAACGGCGGTGAGAAGGCGTTGGGGCGCCCGGTCGAGCGCGCGGTGGAAGTCGGCACGGGCTCGGGCCGCTGGGTCATGTGGATGAACCCCCCGGACAGTGGCGCGGCGGTTCTGATGCGCACGCCCACCAGCGGTCCGTTCCTGGTGCGAGGGCCGATCGCCATGCAGTACTTCGCGGTCGCGGATTTCAACGACCGCTACGGGTTCCCGACGGGCGATGAAGCTCGCAGCGAGGATACGGTCCGCCAGTCGTTCGAGAAGGGCGAGATGGTGCTTGAGGTCAAGACCGGCACGGTCACCTGGCGGGGGAAGTAGTCAATCACCGGGTCGCGCGTCTTGTCACAGCGAGGCGGCTCGATCACCTCCACGTCCCAAATTCGCACCGACCCTGCCGCGCGGGGCATCATTCCCTGAAATGGTAGAACAAAACCCGCCAACGGCGCCCCGTGAGGTCGGCGGGGCGCGCGCCGATGAGCTCGAGCCGACGCGCTTCCACCAGGGCCTGCAGCGCGGGGCGCTTTTCCGACGAGACGAAGTCCGGCGGCCCGAGCACTTCCTCCAGGTCCGCCGCGACCTCTTCGTAGCGCTTCGTCGCGCCCCGCGACGTGCGCTCGGTAAGCAGGAACCACTGCTCGTGCAGCACCAGCCAGTCGGCCCCCAGGGCGCGCAGGGCGCGGGCGTCGTCCTTCGTGAAATTCGGCCGCGGCGGCGGGGATTTTTCCGAAATCTGGCCCAGCCAGTTGTACAGCGGATTATACAGGGTTGAGGCCGGCGGCAGGCGGTCCTGCAAATAGGGCCTTTGGTAGCGGTAGATCACCCGGCGGCCGTGCTCCATCTGCGCCATGGCCAGCCCGAAGCCTTCCACCCAGGGCTGCAGCGGGGCTTCCAAGATCCATCCGCGGGAAGGGACCATCTTGTAATATCCGCTCGGCAACTCGGTGTCGAGCATGGCCGCCGGATATCGCCCGTGATTCTGGAAGAGCACCGTGAACCACTGCACCAGCACGTACACCCCCAGCAGCCAGGAGGCCTTCACCCAGCCGCCCTCGCGCAGCCAGCGCGACGACGCCTCCAGCGCGAAGGCGGCCAGCACGCAGACGCACAACAGGTAAAATATCGCCGCCCGATCCGGATGAAACAGCGCGTACAAGAACGGCACGAAGCGAAAAAACAGGTGATACGGCATCGACCAGGGGGCCGCCTCGCCGGGATAGAAGGCGCCGGCCACGCGCAGGTACGGTCCCAGGCTGATGACGTAGAACAGCGCCAGGGCGGCCACCCAGGGCAGCGCCCGCCGCCATCCCAGCGCCACTCCGAACGCGGCCAGCAACAACAGGAAGACTGGCTGGCCGGCCGAAACGTTGGGATTTACTGGAAAATCCGCGCTCATCACGTTCCAGAACATCGCCTTGAGGGAACCGGCCGCCAGCGAATTCCACGAGTCGTAGTCGTGCAGCTTCAAGATTTCGCTCATTGGCGGCAGCGGCGTGCCCATCACCAGGATCATCTTTTTTCCACCGGTTTCGTCCGCCCACTTCAGCGCCGAGGTCATGAACGGAAAGGCGAGGTTGGCGGCGATGACGCCCATCAGGACGAGGTTGCGCAGCGGCCTCCACCAGTCACGCTCGGGGGCGCGCTCGAGCAGCATCCCCACCATGAACACGGCGATGAACATCAGCGCAAAGTGCGCGTAGAACCAGTAGAACACGCCCAGCACGCCGAGAAACATGCCGCCCAGCAGGATGTCGAGCACGCGCGCGTCCTTGCGGATGGCCCGCAGGAAGAACAAGACGAAGAGCGGGATGGCGAAAACCAGCGACTCGCGGATTTTTCCCTCGCGCACGATCTGCAGCATGATGGGATTGGCCGCGAACAGCACGCCCACCGTCACCGCGATCCACGCCTCGCCCACCAGCGACCACGCGAGGGCCGCCATGGCCGCGCCGGCCAGGAAGACGGCCACCATCCCCTGCAGGTTGTAGGAAACCGGAAAATCGGCGGCCAGCTCGAGGGGGAACTGTAAAACCCAGAAATGGAGCGTGTTGCCGATGAATATCGAGCTTTCCACCAGCGCGTGCCAGAGCGCGGAGAACAATCCCCGCTGCTCCCAGGCGTCGAACACGACGGCGCGGCGCTGGACGTACTCGTGCAGTTTCTCCACCATGGGGAAGTCGCCCATGAGGCCGAAGCTCATGGCCCGAGGGTCGCCGTACAGCAGGAAGGTGGCCGCCAGGGCTGAGAGGAGGCCGCTGGCCAGCACCGCGAGAATGGGCGGCCACGGCGTGCGGGCGCGCGCGGGGGCGGCGTTCACGACCCCAATATAGCAGACCGTGCATTGAAAGCCCTTTCACCGGGGGCTATACTCTAGCCGTGACAACCCGCCGCATCGTGCTGCTCCTGGTGGTGGCCAACGCGCTCATCGCCTTCGGCTTCTATCGCTGGCACGCCGCCGAGCCGCCCGCCAGCGAAGCCGCCGCACCGCCCCAGCAGCAGATCCCCTATAAGAACGGCGGAGACCCGTTCGCGCCCGAGGCTGCGCGCATGCAGGGGCGCAGCTACCTCGCGCAGGCCACGCCCGGGCGCCACGACGACGCCATCTGCTACATCCGGGTGAACGACAAGCACCACGAGGAGATATCCTCGATCCTGTGGGGGATCCTCACCATGGAGGCCGACCCCAAACTCCATTTTACGAGGAAGCAAGTCCGGCAGCTGCTCCCGCTGGTGCGCCGCAGTCGCGACGGCCACTTCCGCGCCACCCGCATCCAGGACACCATGATGCGCGCCCTCACCCCCGCCCAGCAGGACTACGTGCGCCACCTCGCCACGCTCGACCTCGAAGAGCGCAAGGCCATCGAGCGCAAGGTCCGCTTCGCGCCCAAGGCCGACTGCCCGCGCTTCCAGGAATTCCAGGTGTGGCGCTGCCGGCTGCTCATGCTCAAGATGCTCAACCCAAAGGCGAAGGTGGCCCCGGATCGCTGGTACTGGAATCCCAAATTAAAGGTGCAGCCGGAGACCGGGGATCCGGTGATTCCGGATTTCTACTGGGCGCTCACCTGCATGCTCGACACCGAGCCCTCGCTGCGGCCCAGCGCGAAGCAGTTGTGGAAGCTGTACTGGATGACCGACGACGTGGCCGGCGCCATTCTCGATTACGAGAGCCTCATCGTCGAATACAAGCAGTTTTTCACCCCCACCCAGCGGCAGTTTCTGCTGTCGAAGGTGGACATCCTCAACCACGTGTTTCCACCTTGACACTGTCCCATCGGGGAGGTGGTGCCTCTCCTGGACCAGACCCTGCGGACGCTGACCGCGCGGGCCGCCGGCAAGGGGCCGTACGCGTCGGACACGCCGCTTTCGTTTGCCATGCCACCGGATAAAGAGCCGCTCGATCCGCAGCTAGCGCTGGGCAAGCGCATCTACTATAATTCCTGCGTGTATTGCCACGGCGTGGACGGCGTGGGCATCAGCGTGTTTCTCTGCGCCAAGACGAGCATCCGCAAGTTGGGATATTCGGCGGAAAAGATACGCGACTACATCCAGCAGCCAGAATTTCCCATGACCCGCCTGCGCCTGACGCCCGACGAGGAGAAGGCGGTGGCGGCGTACGTGGCGCGCTTCATGGCGGAGAAGTGAGCCCCGGCCGAGACGCTGTTCGGGACGGATCCGTTCTCAGAAGTAATCCTGGGTTTTCATCCGCTTGAGCACCGCCGGGTCGGGCTTGCCCGGCCAGCCGCCGTCGCCGGTGAAGCGCATCGCGAGATAATAGCGCAGGCGGATTTCCTCGTCGGAGTTGCGGCCGGCCAGGTTGCGGGTCTCACCCGGATCGCTGGATAGATCGTACAACTCGGTGGTCCCCTTCTTCACGAAAAAGCCCGGTCGGTTAAGGGTGCGCGCGAAGTGGATGTATTTCCAGCGGCCGTCAGTCACCATGAAGCCCTCCGAGCGGGTCGTCTGGGAAAACGCCAGCGCGCGCTTCGGGGGCTTCGTGCGGTCCTGGCCGGAGAGGCGCTCGCCGTTGACGCCGGCCACCGACAGCAGGGTGGGGACGGCATCGATGGTTTCCGCCACCTCGGTGACCCGCGTGCCCCTCGGACCGCCCGGCCAGGACAGGATCATGGGGACGTGCACGGTGCCCTCGTTAAAACCCTCCGGGCGGCCCACGTTGGCGTTCCAGCCGTGGTCGCCGACCAGCGCGATGGCGGTGTTGTCCTCGAAGCCGCGGCGCTTGAGCGCGCTCATGATCTCGCCCACCAGCGAATCCATGTAGCGCACCGCGGCGTCGTAGACGTCCACCCGCTCGTCAAACTGCGAGCCGCTGGCGGCCGGCATCCAGGGGGCCGGCAATTCGATGGGCGGATGTCCGTCGCGGTAGTTCAAGAAAAGAAACCAGGGCTTGCCCTGGCGCGCCGGATCGGCCAGCCACTTTAGCGCCAGGTCGTTGGTGTCACGCCCCTTGCGGCGCACGAAAAACAGCGGCTTGCCGGGCTCCATGGGGATGGCGGCCACCTCGTCAAAGCCCATGCCGAAGTTGAGCGCCATGGACACTTCGTTGAACTCGGTGGGATTGAGGATCGCCGTCGAAGGGAAGGAGGCCGTGTGGTAGCCGGCCGCGCGCAGCATCTCGGCCAGCGTGCGGTGGCGCTTCTGCGCGGTGTCCTTATACGTCTCGAAGGGATAGCTCGAGGTCAGGATGGCCATGTGCGAGGTGGGCGTCAATTCCGCCTGCGCGTAGCATTTCTCAAAAAGCGCGCCGCGCGCCGCCAGGGCGTCGATGTTGGGGGTGCCCGGAGAATTCGTCGACAGGCACGACAGGCGGTCCCAGCGCAACCGGTCGATGGTGACGAGCACCACGTTGGGCGGGCCTTGCCGCTTCGGCTGCGCGCCGGACAGCACGCCGAAGAAAATCAATTGAACAAAGATGAACACCGCCACCACGACCGCCAGAAACCATTTCGCGCGGCGCTGCATCAGAAGTAGTCCAGCGGGGTGAAGCGCCCGGTCTTCTTGACCTGCGGCCCGCCCAGCCATTCTTGATTATCCCAGAACTTGCGGGCCAGCGCGTAGCGCATGCGCTCGACCACGTCCTGCTTCTTTTTCACGAGGTTGTTCTTTTCGCCCGGGTCGTTGAGCAGATCGTACAATTCGCGCGTCCCTTTCGCGCGATACAGGTCGTAGCGCTTCAATTCCTGGGCGAATTCGATGTATTTCCAGCGCCCGTCAGTAACCATGATGCCTTCCAGCCGCACGGTCTGCGCGTAGGCGAGGCGCGGGCCGCCCGGCTGGAAGCGGTTGTGCCCGGAAACTTGCAGTTTTTCGCCGGCGAGGTCGCCCAGCACGGTGGGCATCACGTCGATGCTCTCGACCACCTCGGAAACCCGGGCCGGCGCGCGGCCGGGCACCGACACGATGAGCGGAACCCACACCATGTCGTTGTACAACCCCTCCAGGCCGCGCGTGCTGCTGGCGCCGGAGGGGACGTAGGTGTAGGCGTCCGCCTCGGCCTCCTCGCCGTCCCCGCCATGGTCGGCCATGAACACCACGCGCGTGTTGCGCTCCAGGCCGCTGTCGCGCACCGTGTCAAGGATCTGTCCCACCAGGGAGTCGACGTAACGGACGGCATTGGCGTAGACCTGCTGGCGGGTGCTGCCCGGCGGCGGCATCCATCCTTCCGGGAGATTGATGGGGCGGTGGCAGTCGCGTAAATTCACGAACAGAAACCATGGCTCGCGGCCGCGCGCCTTGAGCCAGGAAACCGCCCGCGCGGTGGTTTCCGCGCCGGGCCGCCGTACTTCCTGGGAGGGCGTGTCGGGCAACCGGTCGAGTCCGAGAAATTCGTCGAACCCTGCGCTCAGGGTGATGGGCCCGCTGATGGTCAGCCGCGGATGCAGGATGCTGGCCGAGGGGACGGCCGCCGTGCGGTAGCCCATCCCCTGCAGCACCTGGGCCATGGTGCGCACCGGCACGCGCGCGCCGCCCGGCACTACCAGTTCGCTCAAATATCTCGAAGCGAAAATGCACTGGTGGGAGTTGGTCGTGAACTCGGTTTGCGCGAAGGCTTTTTCAAAGAGCGTGCCGCGCGCCGCCAGGGCGTCGATGCGCGGGGTCTGCGCCTTGCCGGCGACCAGGGCGGACACGTGGTCGGCGCGCAGGCGGTCCACCGTGATGAGCAGGATATTAGGCGGGCCAGGCGGCAGCCACGACCCCCGCACCGCAAGCACGGTGAGAAAGAGCAGTTGGAAGATTACGAACAGCGCGATGAGGCGGCGCATGCTCCTCATTGTATCAAATGGAGGCCGCGCAGCCACACCGCCAGGGCGCGGGCCATGGCGGCGTGCCCGCGGGCGCTGGGATGGGTCGGGTCGGCGGGCAGCATGAAGGGGGGCCGCTCGCCGACCGAGCGCACCGGGTGAATTCGGGTGGTGGGCAGGCCGTCGGCCGCCAGGGCGTCCAGCACCGGGTCCGGCTCGTGGGGCGTGAGGAAGGCATGGTTGAAGAACGCCACTCGCGCGCCGCCGCGTGCGGCCACGTTGGCGATGCCGCGCGCGTAGCGGATGCCCGCGGCGTCGGCCGTGGCCGGGTCGGGCGGACGGTTTTCCGACGGCGGGGCCAGCCGCTGCACCTCGTGGCGGAGCAGCATGTAGGCGCGCGTGCGACGCAGCGCGCCGAGAATTCTGGCGGCCAGCGGGTCGCGGGGCAGCGCCTCCTCCATCTCCGGAATGTGGCGGTTGCCGAACTGGTTGAAGCCGCACACCAGCACCAGATCGGGACGGTATACCGGCAGCAGCTGGCGGAGCAGATGATATCCCTGAAAATAGGAGAATCCGGGCAATCCGGCGTTGACCACCTGCACCCGCTTGCCGAGCAGCGCTTCCAGGCGGCGCGCGAAGGTTTCCTCGTCGGCCACGCCCTGGCCGAAGGTCCACGAGTCGCCCAGGCACAGGATGCGATAGGTGCCGGGCGGTTTCTCGGCGGAGATGTCGCGCTCGCGCAGTCCCAGCGCGTTGCTGTTCACCATTGTGACGCCACCGCCGGCGTCGGTCATGGCAAAGCCGCGCAGGTCGGGGTGGAGCGTCCAGAAGTTGGCCGGCAAGGTACGCGCGAGGGGCAACGCCTCGTGGACCCGCAGCGCGCCCTCGAACAGCGCGAAGGCCAGCACGGCGGCCAGCAGCGCTTTCGCGACGCGTCCCGGGAAGGTTGCCGGGCGCGGCGTCAGCCGCCATGCCTAGATCAGGAGGAAGGCGAGGGCGGTGGCCGCCAGCAGCGCCACCTGCTCCACCAGGGGAGGCGGGTAGAGGAGTACCTGCGGCGGCTTCAGCATACCTGGATCTTACGACGTTCGGATGCGTATAATCTGCTCCAATGCGATCTTGGAGGTGGACGGTGAAACGGTGTCTTCTGCTGGCAGTTGTTCTGTGCGCGCTGTGGAGCGCTGGATGCACTCCCAATCCCGGTCCCTCGGCGTCACCGGCGCCAGAGACGACCGCGCCGACGACGACGGACAAGAACTACAACATCCTGCTGGTCAGCTTCGACGCCATGCGCGCGCGGGAAACCTCGCTGTACAACCCGTCCCTGGACACCACGCCCAATCTGAAGAAATTCGCCGAGGGGGCAGTGGTGTTTGACAACGCCATCGCGCCGTCGTCGTGGACCTTGCCGTCCACGCTGGCCATTTTCACCGGGCTGTACCCGTCGCGCCACGGGGTGACCAACAAGCTCACCGTGCCCGACGGGAAGGACGCCACGCTGGCCGCGGAGACTACCACGCTGCCGCAACTGCTCAAGAAGGCCGGCTACACGCTGGCCGCCTTCACCGGGGACGCCGGGGTGAGCGCCCGCTTCGGCTACGGCCGCGATTTTGAAGTCTTTGTCGACGATTTGAAATTCGGCAGCTTCGATCACTCCATGCCGCTGGCCGAAGCGTGGCTGGAGAACAACAAGGACAAGAAATTCTTCATGTTCCTGCACGGCTACGACTGCCACGGACAGCACGATCCGGCCGGTGGCTACCAGCGGACGTACGCCAAAGACTACAAAGGCAAGCTGCAAGGCGACAAAGTGGAGCAGGGCAAATTTCGTGAACTGGCGCTCAAGCACAAGCTCGACGACGGGAAGTCGCTGGAGCCGCATCTCAACGAGTCGGAGTTTTCCAAAGCGGACGCCAGATTCTATCTCGCCCTCTACCAGGAAAAAATCCGTCTGGCCGATGAGAAGTTCGCGAAGTTCCTGAAGAAGATGGACGCGCTGGGGCTCACCGATAAGACGATTTTCGTGCTGGTGGCCGATCATGGCGAGGAGTTCATGGAGCACGGCAACATCGACCACGGGCCCACGCTGTACCAGGAAATGATCCACGTGCCGCTCGTCATCAAGATCCCGGGCATGGCGCCGAAGCGCATCGAGACGCGGGTCTCGACCCTCGACGCGCTGCCCACGGTGCTGGCCTGGCTGGGAATCCAGATGCCCGCCAATCTCGACGGCCTGTCGCTGCTGCCCCTCATGGAGGGACAGCCGATGCCAGACCGCAAGGTCCTCTCGGAGACGGATTACCGCCTTTACAGCCACAAGCGGGCCTACCTCAAGGACAACTACAAGCTGATCGTGTCGCTGGACAACAACCGCCGCGAGCTGTACGACTTGAAGGCGGATCCGGAGGAAACCCGCAACCTGATCTCCGAGCAGCCGGATCTGGCCTTTGAGATGGAGAAGTCCATCAACCAGTTCGTGATGGACATGCCGCACAAGCCGCCGGTGGGCAAGGGCTCGCAGATCACGGTGTATTAGGTTCAAAGATCAAGCAGGGTAGGAATTTCGCGCACGTGCTCATTGGGGGCCTGAGTGGCGCGCGACACAAGTAGCTTCGCCTTACGCAGACAACGATTGACCCGGGCGTGTCGCGCGACACGATCAAACCGATTTGGGGCTCAGTGGTCCGCGACACAAGTAGCTTCGCCTTACGCAGACGACGACTGACCCGGGCGTGTCGCGCGACACGATCAAACCGATTTGGGGGTTAGTGGTCCGCGCCCGGGGCTCCATTTCATGATCAGACTTGCGCCGCGGACCACTGAGTGGCGCGCGACACAAGTAGCTTCGCCTTACGCAGACGACGACTGACCCGGGCGTGTCGCGCGACACGATCAAACCGATTTGGGGCTTAGTGGTCCGCGCCCGGGGCTCCATTTCATGATCAGACTTGCGCCGCGGACCACTGAGCGTATTGCCGGCAATACTTTTTAGAAACCGTATCCCATGGCGCTGAAGCGCCCGGCCCGCAGCGCCTGCAAGACCACCCGCTGCTGAGCGTCCACCCCGCACAGGAAGGTGCGCCCGTAGCCGGTGCTCACGCGCTCGACGCGCATCCCCGGATCGACGTTGCGCCACGTGTACGCCTGGCCGGTCTCCGGCTCGAAGACGCGCAGCGCGTTGCTGCCCACCGCCTGGAAGAGGTAGGCGTCGGCGCCGGGCGGGCCCTGGTGCGGGCCCGGCGCGCCGCCCCGGGCCAGTCCCATCACCTGGGTGAATTCGAAGCCCGGCGCGTTGCTCCACCACTCCCAGGTGGCGCGTCCGCTGCGCGCCTCCAGGCCGATCATGCGACCGCTGCGAGTGGTCAGGTGGAAGACGCCGTGCGCTTTGTTCAGGCGGGCGGACTCCCCGGGCAGGCGTGCCTGCCACACCGTGGCACCGCTCCCCAGGTCAATCTGGAACAGCGCGTCGTGGCGCATGACCATCAGGTGATTCTCACCGTGCGGACGGGCCTCGAGGGCCTCCGGGTGGTCCGGGCCGCCCATCCCCACGGGGAGCGACCAGCGGAAGAGGGAGCCGCCGGTGCTCGGGTCCAGGCCCTCTATGGCGGCGCTGGTCAGCCACACCCAGCGATTTCCGGAGGGGAAGAAGTGGAATCCGGCGTCGATTCCCTGCAGCGGCCGCGTCCAGGCCGGCTGCCCGTCGGCGACGCGCAGGCCGTGCAGGATGGTGGGCTTGCGTGAGGCCACCAGCAGGTGCTCGCCGCTGCGCATCAAGATCTGGGTGTCGAACGGCGCGCGCCACGACCATTTGGGTTTGTGGGTGTCGACGACGACGGCGGTGATGGCGCCGTCCTCCAGGCGCATGTACATGATGCCGGGCAGGGCGCCGGGCGCCATCGGCACGTCGTACCACACCTCGCGCACCGGCGCGGGCGCGGTATACCGCCAGCGGACCGCGCCGTCGCGGATCTCCCGGGCCAGCACCTCGTTGCCGCGCAACTGCACCAGCATGGAGCCGCAGGTGGACATGTGGCCGCTGTCATTGCACGCGTCGCTCCACAGCACGCGGCCGCTGTCGGCGTCGAGCACCTGGAAGCGGTCCGGCTCATAACGCACGGCCAGTGCGTTGGCAGTGGGGTACATCCAGGTATGGAACGCGCGGCGCACGCCCAGGGTCTGCGTCCAGAGCGGCGCATCGGCTTCCACGGCGGCCGGCGCTCCCGCGTCGCGCGCCTCCACGCGGGCTTTGAGGACAGCCACGGAGCAGAAGCCGAGCAGCAGCACGGCCAGCGCGGCGGTCCACCCGCGGGGGCGGGTGAACGCCTGCCCCACGGCCCATCCCAGCACCACCAGCCACACGCCGAGGACGGTCCAGGCGACCGGCGGCGCCTCCAGCGGCACGCTGGACAATCCCAGCTCCAGCGAAAAACGACGCAACCACGCATTTACCTCGGCGTCGTGGAGGGCCAGCGGGACCGCCGCCAACACCGCCAGGACGGACAGCGGCGCGGTGCGGCGCGCGACCGCGAAGGCGACGAGGCCGCACAGCGCGGCGTCGATGGCGTAGCGGCCGAGGTTGGGGATGGGAAGGGTGGCCACCGCCACGGCGGCCAGTGCGGCCAGCGCCGGGACGGCCAGGGCGGGGGTCGGTTGCAGGTCGCCGAGCAGCGCGTCAACGCTCGGGTAGCGCTTGGCGGGGTCGGGATCCACCATGCGCATGAGGGTGGCTTCAAAGCGTTTGGAGAGCCGTACGCCGAGCTCCGACGGGGGCGGCAGGCGGAAGTTGAACTGGGCCGGATCGCGGCGGGTGAGCAATTCGTGGAGGGTGGCGCCGAGCGCGTAGATGTCGGCGCGCTCGTCGGTGGCCGCGGCGTACTGCTCGGGCGGCGCGTAGCCGGGGGTGCCGAGGGCCACGGTGTCCCGGGGAGCGCCGGTGAGCACGCGGGTGGCGCCGAAGTCGACCAGCACCAGTTTGCCGTCCGGCCGCAGGATGACGTTGGCCGGCTTCATGTCGCGGTAGATGACCGGCGGCGCCTGGGCGTGCAGGTAGCGCAGGATGCGGGCCAGCTGGATGGCCCAGTCGCGGGCGCGCGCCTCGTCGATCTTGAGGTCGCCCATGCGAAGCGTTTCCCCGAGATCGGTGCCGGGGATCTTTTCCAGCACCAGGCAGGTTTCGCCATTTTCCTCGAGCAGATCGAGGCAGCGGACGATCCCCTCGTGCTTGAGACGGACCAGCGTCTCGCGCTCGCGCACCAGGGTGGCGGCCCGCTCAAAATCGGAGGTGGCGGCGGCTTTCACGATCACCGCATGGCCGCTGCGGGTGTCGACGCCTTCGTAGACGTGCGCCATGCCGCCGCGGGTCCGCGGCTCCACGTCGTAGCGGGAGTGGATGAGAAGACGCTCGGAAGTCATGTTTTCGCGCACCGCCCTTTCGCGAGAAATGTAGCAGATTGCAGCGCGGCGAAGCATGTCCTGATGAAACGCGCGTTGCTCATCGTGTTGCTGCTGCTGGCCGTGCTCCAGGCCGCATGGTCGTGGTACGCTGCGTTTTGCGCGGGAGCAGGGCCGCCGGACACCTCGGCGTTCCAGGGGCCGCCAGGGCCGGTGGCCACCGTGGCGCCCAACGTGGAGGTGGCGCCGCCGCCAAAAATGCCGGGGCGGCCGCGCCCGTTCCCGGGCAGCGAGGGGGTCGTGCCGCCGGGGCCGGGCGGGCCGCCCAAGGCGTACGGGCGTGGACGCTAGGGCGACGGGCTCCCCCGCCAGAATGCCAGGACTCTCATATCAAACCAGCACGGGCGCCCGGGCGCACCCTGAACACCTGCAGCGCGCCATCCCCCTGCGGGAACGCGCGCAGCAGGGTGGCGCGGACCGGCGGGTTGGGGGACATCCACTCCGCGTAGATGCGGGCCGCGTCCGTCTCCGACACCGTGGTCGGCGACTCGATGGCCACGTAGAACGGCACACGTCCCATGATCTCGCTCAACATCTCGCCCTCCGGGCGGCCGAACACGCCGTTTCCGAACTGCTCGATGACCCGGTGGATGTTAAACGGAATCACCACCGGGATGCGCTCGTACATCCCGAACAGGCGGAAACCGTCGACGTCGTACACCGTGTAGCGTGGCGGGCGCGTCTGGATGGCCAGCACGAACGGGCCGCCGGCATCCTGGTGCATGGCGTGCAGCATTTCCGGATGCTGCGCGCGCCGGCGCGACGGCGGGTCAGGTAGAATCGGCAGTGGCGTCGCCGACTTCATGTAATTGCGGATGCCGCCGTAGGTCCGCCACCGAGCGCCTTCCAACGGGAGCAGCACCCAGCCGAACACCTGGAGCCACGCGCATACCGTCAACATCGCGAGCAGCGGCCAGCGGAGCGGCTTCCAGCGGAAAATCCACCACGTGGCCGCGACCGCCGAGAACACCAGGATGTTGAACACGTAGATGTCCGCCTGCGTCGTGGTGGTGGTGTTGAGCATGACGCACACGAACAGAAACATCCCGTAGAAAAAGATCCGCTTCTCGTCGCGCTCGCGCCGGAACACTGTCACCCAGAGAAACAGCGCGATCCCGATCAGCAGCAGACTGAAATAGAAATATCCGTAATCCCTGGACAGGAGCGCGTCCCAGTAGAACATGGGATCAAAGCGCGGCACGCCCTTGCGCGAGCCGTCGGTGGCGGTGAACATCCGCTCGTAATATACCCCGGTCGCGCTCTTGCCCAGCACGAACGGAAGCACCACCGCCAGCATCATCCCGAGCGCCCAGGCAAGATTCCAGAAGCGGGTCACCCGCGGCGCGCCTTCCGGTTCGACCAGCGCGCGCCGCCATCGGATCAACCCGATGATCCCCATCAGTTCGAGCGCCACGAACCCGTACCAGTTCCAACCCCGCCACGCCCACTCCAGAATTTTCTGCTCCCAGGTGACGTAGGCCAGCGCGAGATTGCCGCCCACGAACGCCAGCCCCAGCAAGAGCGTGACGAGCGGCTGCCAGCCTCGGAAATAGGGGAGGGCGATGCTGAAAAACAGCCACGCCAGCGGGACGCTCCACATCACCGGATACTCCGCCTTGGTCAGCATGCCCAGCCCCATGAGCAGCCCGAACGCCAGCGACATGCGCCGCCTGCGCAGCATGTCGCTGGCGAACAGCGCGGCCAGCGACATTGCCACGAACGCCTGCGACACGATCTCGAGGGGATACTGCTTGATGGTGCTCACGAACAGCGGAATCGACAGAAAATAAATGCCGGCCCAGAAGCCCGCTTCCTCGTCGTACAATGCGCGGCCGATCCAGTACACCGTCAGCGCATACACCGGTACCCACAGCGACGAGGAGATCACGAGATTGCGCAGCGTCGGCTCGGTGAGCCACATATACAGGCCGCCGCTGAGATAACTGAGCGGACCGTGGTTGGCCGAGGGCAGCGTGAAGAGCGTCTGGAAGTCGAGGCGCCGCAGGTTGTCCCACTGGTGGAGGCCGCGCGAGGCGTGCAGCCCGAAGTCGAAGCCGAAAATCACCTCGCTGTTTTGCAGCCACGCGTAATTGTTGACCATGACGCATGCCGAGACAATGAGCAGCGCCGCGGGGTAGAAGCGCACGCTTAAGGGCGCTGCGCCGCGTCCAGCCAGCGCACCAGCAGCACCGGCAGCACGTGCCCGGCGTTGGTCTCGCGGCTGATCATCTCCTCGTAGCCGGTCTGCTGCTGACGCAAGAACGCCTGCTGCTCCGCGGTGAGGACGTCCGCGATCTCGTCCTCCCAGACCGCCTGCTGCCGATATTCGGCCTGCATCACGCGCAACTCGTCAAGCGCGAAGCGCGCCTGGGCCGGCGTCAGCCGGTATCTCCCTTTTTCCAGGTAGGCGATGCCGGTCAACAGCGGCTGGCGGTTGACCAGCGCGCCGCCCGGCAGGGGCGGGGTCTTGCGCGGCGCGGCTGCCGGCAGGGACTGCTCGCGGCGGGCCAGCACCCGGAGGGCGTCCTCAATCACCGGATCCACGCCCGGGCGGAAAATTCCCTTGGCGTGCCCGTGCACGTCCGGACGCTGCCCGAACACGCGCTTCTGCTGGGCCGGGGTGAGTGTCAGATAAATTCGCACGCAGGCCTCGCCCATGCGGCGCACGCTACGCTCGTAGTTTTTCGCCACGGGAAGCACCCGCTTCTGCTGGGCCGGGGTGAGCGCATGGTGCGTGCCCTCCAGCGCGATCACGCACATCAGGAACTGGGTGAGGCTGCGGTGCGCGCCCGGGTTGCTCAACACCGGGTTCGAGGCGGCCATCGCGGCCGGCGGTGGGGAAGGCAACGGCCCGCGCAGCATCAACGCGATGGTCAGCACCAGGAAGGTCAGCAGCGCGCCGAGCGCAAATTCCCGCCTGACCAGCATCCTTTATTTCTTCTCCAACCAGCGCACCACGAGGCCGGGCACCACCGCCTCCTCATACAGGGGCCGGTCCGACAGGACGCGCTTCTGGGCGGCGGTAAGCGCTCCGTTCAACGCCTCCTCCAGCGCCACCTGGGTTTTCAATTCCTTGCGCATGGCGGTCAACGCGCCCAGCACCTGCCGCGCCTGCACCGGGGACAGCGCATTTTCGCCGCTCTCCAGGTACAGCAGGCCGGTCAACACCATCCAGCGGTTGGCTGAATATTCCTTGCCATTTCTCGAGGCCGGGGCCGGGGCCGGCGCGGATGGCGCGGCTTTTTTCTCCAGCAGTCCAACCGCCCGCTCGATCATGGGGTCGCGGCCTGGCGCGAACTCGCTGGCGTCGATCTGGGGTGGGGGATGCGGCTGTACTATTGCCTCCCGCTGCTTGTCGTCGAGCATGGTCAAAATGCTGCTCGCGCTGTTGCCAAGCCGGCGCGCGCTCCCCTCGTAGCGGCGGGCGATGTCGAGCACCTGCGTTTTCTGCTTCGCGGAGAGCGCCGTGGATGAATTTTCCATGAGGATCAGCCCGGCCACCAGTTGCTGCAGGTTGCGTGGGGCCGGTGGCGGCGGCGGCTTGCCGGGCGCTTTGGGTGCCGGCGGCGGGGAGGGGGGGGACATTCCCCCGGGCGACATTCCCCCGGGCGGTGGATTCGCTCCGGCCGGATTTTGCGCCAGCGGCCCGGGCGGCGGACTCTTCTGCTCCGCAGCCGGCATTTTTGGCGGCGCGGACTTCCCCGGGGGAGGATTTTTCCCGGCCGGGCCCGGCGCATTGGTCACCAGGGGCGCCTTCTTCGCCGTCCCCTTGCCGCGCAGCGAGAGCATCAGCCATCCCACCTGCACCGCCATGATGATCAGCAGTGCCCACATCAGCCAGCGATAGGGGTCGCTTTTCGGCGGCGCTTCGGCTGCCTCCGGCGCGGCCGGCGGCTCCTCCGCGGGGGGATTTTCAACGACCGTCTCGGCGGGTGCCGGGGCGGCCTCCTGAGTCGGGGTGCGTCGCTTCTTCTTCATGGTGCCGCGGACATTGTAGCAGACTTTGCCGAGCGTGTTGCCAGAGGCGTCAGGACGAACCGCACGGTGCCCCCGTCCGAGGCCACCGGCGGGCCCAGCCAGCGGCGCAGCGTGGCCAGCGCGCTGGCGAACGCCCGCGGCGGCATGCGATCGGCGTGCAGCACCACGTGGCGGTAGCCCAGCTTGCCCAGCGCTTCCAGCCCGACCGCCGCGGACACCGGGTCGCGCGCGGCCGGCCACACCCCCACTCCCAGCCGCCACATCTCGGTGAAGTAGCGGTTGTCGGTGAGCCGCGCGTCGAACACGCCGCCGGCCCGATAGGGGATGCCGCCTCCGTGGCGGGTCTGGTAGAAGTAATACTGGCCGGGGATGAGCTGGGAATTGTAATGCACCGGCGGGACGTCGAACACGCCGCTCTTCTCGTCGAGCGCCAGCCCGTCGTACACCGCAGGAATGGCCGCCGACGAGATCGGCACCGGAAACTCGGCCGGCGACAGCAATCCCACCTCGGCGAAAACCAGCCCGGCCGCCACCATCCCCAGCACCGGCCGGGCTGCGGTAAAGCGGGCCAGCCCGAACGCGGCCAGCATGGCCACGCACAGCGTCGTCAGGACGTGGATGCGGCTCGGCGAGGTGGCCAGCCACAACCCGAAGCCGTGCTGCCACAGCCAGTACAGCCCGTTGATGGGCGCGCTGCTCCCCCAGCCGCGGGTGAGACCGACCATGGGCCCCAGGGAGAGCACGCAGAAAATCGCCGCGCCCCACGCCCACACCCGCGCTTCGCGGCGCCGCCAGGCAAGAATTGCCAGCGCGAGCGCGAGCAGGCCCAGGTAGGGGGTTTGCGCGAGGCGGTCCACGGTGCTGGTCACCCGCAGGCGGTCCTTGCCGGGCAATACGAAATCGCTGACCGTGAAGAAATTCTGCAGATACTCCGGGGATTTTGCGAATTCCTCGCGATCGATGGGCCCCAGGCTCTTCGTGGCCATGGAGCTGCTGAACTTCCAGGCCAGCGGGGAGAGCGCCACCGCGGCCAGCATGCCCGCGATCACTACGTGGCGCCAGGCGGGCCAGGCCGGCAGCGAGCCGAGCAGCGCCCCGCCGGCCAGCAATCCCCAGAGCAGCAGCGCGAAAAACAAATAATACCAGGAATTAAAGCCAGCCAGAAAAAGCGCCGCCGCCGCCAGCGGCACGTCGCGTCGCTGGCCCTCCGCGGCGCCCAGCATCCAGTGCGCGGAGAGCGGAATCCAGGCCAGCCCCAGCGTCTCGGAAACGCCGCTGGACACGCTGTAAGAGAGCACCCAGGGGGAAAATCCATAGACCACGCCGGCCACCAGGGCGGCCCAGGAATCCCCGGTCAGCCGCGTGGCCAGCCGCCACGCCCCCCAGCCGGCGAGCGCCAGCTGGCCCACCACGATCGCGTTGAACGAGGCGGTGGGCGGCACGAAGATCCCCAGCACGGCCGCCAGCATGGCATTGAACGGATCGATGACGAACAGATTTCCGCCCCACGGATAATTCTGCAGCGTGGTGAAAATCGGCCAGGAAAAATGGCGCAGGTGATTGCCCAGCCACCAGTGTCCCCAGGCGTGCTTCCACATGTCGGAGTCCGGGTGGCCGAGAAACGCAGGCTCGCTCGATTGCAGCGCGGGCAGCGCAACCAGCAGGGCGAGACCCAGGTAGAAGGCCGCGGCCCTCATGACGAGCCTACCGCGACCCGTCGCTGCGCCGGGGTCAGCGTCTTGAGAAACGGCCACATCTGCGTAAATATTTTCGGCGTCATCGCGCCGTAGGCCGGCACCCGCGCGAGCGCCGCGCGGCCGGCCGCTTCCTGCGCCGGAGTGAGCGGCGTCTTCAGCAAAT
The DNA here is from genome assembly GCA_016868975.1 of Armatimonadota bacterium. Classification (GTDB taxonomy): domain Bacteria; phylum Vulcanimicrobiota; class Xenobia; order RGZZ01; family RGZZ01; genus VGFD01. Next base: position 18,160 of record VGFD01000011.1, read on the forward strand.
CGCGGATCCCCGCGCGCACCGTGGCGCACGAGATGGGAGATTCCGCCGTGTGCACTGCGTTTTTGACCAGCGTCGAGGGCGGATCGACGAGCAGCACCGGGGTGCGGGGCGGCCGCGGGGCCAGCGTGATCAGCCAGAGCACCACCTGCGCAGCCACCGCGACGCAGACGACCACCTGCGCCGCGTTGAGGAGGCGGACCCGCCACGCCTCCGACAGGTGGGGCGGCGCCACCTGGGGAACGCGCAGCGGCGGCCGCGCGGGCGGGGAGCCGTAGCGCCTGGCTAGGGGGACGCGGCGGCGCGGTTTGTCGACTTTCGCCACCCTGGAAAGTTCCGCGCCGCATGCGGGCGCGCCTTTCGGAGGACGTGCCGGGCCGCGGTGCGAACCTCGAGATTCGTGGATTCCGAGGACGCAGCGCGCGCAGAATCAGTCCAGGGCGTCATCCTGGGCCTGCTGGTGCTCATCGTGCTGCTCGTCGCGGGAAGCACCTGGGCGCTGCTGCGGCTGCACGCGCAGTTCGCCGACCCCTCGATGATGGGAGGCGTGCCCCCGCCGGCCGCCGACGCCGCGCCGCCTCCGCCCGGGGCGCAGACGCAGCCCGGAGTGCAACCTCCGGGCGGTCCGATGCGCGCCCCTGACGTCCCCCTGTCGGCCACCACCGCACCCGCGCCGGGTCCGCTGCCGCTGAGAACCCCGCAGGCACCGCCCCCGGGGCGCGTCACGCAGCAGGACAAATTTGAGGACCTGCTGCTCCACGATCTGGTCAACGGGATCATCCACCTGCTGACCGACGCGCCCGCGAACCTCCGCCTCAGCGCCGACCAACAGGCCCGCCTGCGCGCCCTGGAGCCGCGGATCCGGGCCTGCCTGCTGGCCAACGTGCGGCGCCCCGACCCGCTGGACGCGAAGGTGCGCGGCGCGCTGCGCAGCGACCAGATGGCCTATATCCGCCGCCTGCGGCAGAGCCAGACCGAGGTGCTGCCGGATCTCGCGCCTTATGCGAAGAAATTAAAGGCGCTGCTTACTGCACGCCCAGCTCAATAAGCCATGACACCGTTTCGTCCCACGGGCAGCGGTCGTAAATGCCCTGCTTTAGAAATGTGTTGATGGGCTCGCGCATCTCGATGGAGTGATCGATTCGGGGATTGGAGCCGGCGAGGTAGGCCCCGATATTGATGAGGTCCTCGTTTTCCCGGTAGGTGGCCATCATGTCGCGGATGCGGCGCCCGGCAGCGTCGTGCTCCGGCGGGACGATCTCGATCATCACGCGGGAGAGGCTGCGCAGCACGTCGATGGGGGGATAGTGGTTCTGCGCCGCGATGCGCCGGTCGAGAATGATGTGTCCGTCGAGGATGCCGCGAATGGCGTCGGCGATGGGCTCGTTCATGTCGTCGCCTTCCACCAGCACGGTGTACAATCCGGTGATGGATCCGTGCGCGCCGGTGCCAGAGCGCTCCAGTAATTTCGGGAGGAGCGCGAACACCGAGGGGGTGAAGCCGCGGGTGGTGGGCGGCTCGCCGACGGCCAGCCCGACCTCGCGCTGGGCCAGGGCGAAGCGGGTGACCGAGTCCATCATCAGCATCACGTTGAGGCCCTCGTCGCGAAAATATTCCGCGACGGCGGTGGCCACCATGGCGCACTTCAAGCGTTCCAGCGCCGGCCGATCCGAGGTGGACACCACCACCACGGAGCGCGCCAGTCCCTCTTCTCCGAGGTCGCGCTCGATAAAATCACGCAATTCGCGGCCGCGCTCCCCAACTAAGCAAATGACGTTGATGTCCGCCGAAGTGTTGCGCGCGATCATGCCCATCAGGGTGGATTTTCCCACGCCGGAGCCGGCGAAGATGCCCATGCGCTGGCCGGCCCCGATGGTGAGGAGGCCGTCGATGGCGCGCACCCCCATCACCAGGTTTTCCTTGATGCGGCGGCGCACCAGGGGCGGCGGCGGCGCGTTCTGGATGGGCACGTCGCGCTGCGCCATGATCACGCCTTTGCCGTCGATGGGATTGCCCAGCCCGTCCAGTACGCGACCCAGTAATTCCATCCCCACGCCCACGCTCATGGGTTTTCCGGTAGCCACCACCTCGGCGCCGGGACAGATGCCCTCCATTTCCGCGAGCGGCATCAGCAGCGCCTTGTTGTCGCGGAATCCCACCACCTCGGCGGGGATGTCCGCGCGGCCCTTGGGGCGGATGTAGCACAATTCGCCCACCGACGCCTCGGGGCCGTTGGATTCGATGATGAGCCCGATCACCTGGCTCACCCGCCCGTTGATGCGGACCGTCTCCAGGCGGCGCAGCGCCTGCTTGTACTTGTCGAGGTTGAGGACGGTGCTCATTGCTGCTGCTCATCCCATGCATTGTGCACGGCGTCGGCTTCCATCACGTTGCCGAATTCCTGGCGAATCCGCTCAAGCTGGGTTTCCACGCGCGCGTCAATTTCCCCCGACGAGGTCTCGATGAGGATGCCGCCCGGCAGCCCCACGCGGGAATCCTCGATGATGCGCAGCGCGCCCAGGTCCTCCAGGCGGATGAATTGATCGCGGTAGCGGTTGAGCGTTTCGATGTCGGCCGGGTTGGCGTGGATGACGATTTCCTGGCGGTCGCGCACGCGGGCGATGCATGCGCGCGCGATGGCGGACACCTGTTCGGGCTGCGTCTTCACTTCGTGAGTGATGATTTTCTCGGCAATTTCCAGGGCCAGGTCGAGCAATTCCGGCTCCATCGCGTCGATCTGGCGGTGACGGTCGGAGAGCGCGTCCTCGGTGAGGCGCGTGATGGCGGCGACGAGGTCGGCCACCTTCTCCTCCATCTGGGCGTAGGCGGCGGCCATGGCGTCCGCCTGCCCGGCCTCGAAGCCGGCCGCGCGGCCCTCCTCGTGCGCGTTGTCGCGGATCCGGCGGGCCTCATCCAGAATCGCCTGGTTCTGGGCTTTGGTGAAGGCCATCTCCTGGTCACGCTCCTGGCGCGCGGCCTCCAGAATCTTGCCGGCCTCGGCGCGCGCCTTCTCCATGATCTGCACGCGCTCGGCTTCGGCCTCCCCGAGAATCGAGGCGGCCTTCGTCATGGCCTCCGCGATGAGGCGCTCGTCGAAGGTCGGCCCCTGGTACACCACCTGCGGCGGGGGCGGGGGAGGCGGCGGCTCGGGCTCCGCGGGGGGCTCGCTGAGGACGTTGGTGTCGGGCGCGGATTGCGGCTCCGGCTGCTCGACCGGCGCGCTCTTGGCCGGGGTCATTTCAGGCGCCGGCACCGGCGGAGGCGGCGCCGGCGCGGCCTGCTGCGGCGCGGGAGCGGGGGGCGGCGGAGGCTGGGGCGCGAGTGGCGCGACGGATTGCATGAAGGGCGGCGGCTCGGTTTCGGAGGTCTCGATGTCGTCGCCGATGATGATCCACGCGGAAGGCTCGTTGCGCTCGGGTCGCGGCGGCGGGGTCAGGCCCGCCTCGCCGGGCAGCTCGAGCTGATACGCGTCCTCGGCGGGATGCGCGTTGGTGAAAATCTTGCTGCCGGACACGCGCTGCTGGGGCCGCGCCAAGTCGTTGTTCTCTCTCCTGTTTAGATTTCTGTTTAGATTTTCTCGAGGCCTCCCTGCGATGGGTGCGCGTCAGTCCATTGACGCTTACCAGTTTTTGGCGGGTTAACCGCGCATTGAGCGGTAATCTTACCAACCAGTGCGCGGTTAACCGTACAATTTACGCTCTCGCGCGCTCCTTGCCCTCGGTGGCGCGGTCCTGCTTCATCCAGCCGCGGAGCAGGTCGGTCGACACGCGCGGCGAGTCTTGCAGAGCGGTCTCGATGTCGGACAGGAGGCGGCGCTCCGCTTCCTCGCGCTGCTCTTCGAGAGACTCCCAGAAGCCGCGCGGGGTCTCGGCGGAGGCGATCTGCGGGATGCCGCCGCCGATGGGCTGGATGCCGGTGCCTCCGGCCGCCACGGCGATGGCTGCGCCCGCGACGCCGGCCGGGATGGCGGGCGAAGTGGCCAGGGTGGGCAGCGCGGCGGCCGGCGTGATGACGGCCTTGCGCGGAGCCCGCGCGGGGATCTGGCGCTTGGGCTGCATCATCGCGCCGAGCATCAGGAAGGTGATGAAGGCGATGCCGACGAGCAGGAGGAGGGGCAGGTACTTGAGCCACCAGAGCTCTTCCGACCGGGGGGTTTCTGGCGCCTGGAAGAAGTTTACCGGGGAAATTGTAACGTTGCCTTTCTCCTGGCCGTCCGAATTCAACTCACCCTTTTTGAAGCCGGCCGCGAGCGCGATTACGTCTTCCATTTGCGCGACTTTGACGTTGGCTTTCTTCCATTTGTCCTCGTCCACCAGCACGCCGACGGTAATGCGCTTGACTTCAGCGGGTGCCTTCACTCGCTCGTCGATGATCTTGGTGGGCGCGTAATTGACGATCTTCTCGGTCTGGCGGTAGTCGTTGGGTCCCTGCGCGTAAATGCCGGGATACGAAGGAATATTGGATGTGGTTCCATTGGGTCCGCCGGGCCGCACTTCACCGCCAGCATAAGACTCGTTTTTGCTCTGCTCGGAAACCTTTACTTCGTTCCGCGGATTGGTGTAGATCTCTTTCGCAACTGAGCGTTTCGAAAAATCCAGCTCCAGACCGATACGCGCCACCGCGTTGTTGGGGCCGAAGCTACGGTCAAGCAGGCTCTGCACGCTCTTCTGCACCATCTGCTGGTAGTCGCGCTGAATTTCCCACTGCTTCGCGGACAACCCCATCGGCATCTGGTTGTCGTCCACCGACAGCAGGTTGCCGTTGGTATCGGTGACGCTCACATTTTCCGGCTTCAACTTCGGCACCGAATGGGCCACAAGATTCTGGATAGCGAGCACCTGGCGCTCGTTGACGCGCTCGTTGGGCTTCACTTCCAGGGTCACCGACGCGGTGGGGTCCTTCTGCTCTTCGAGGAACAGGCTGTCCTCCGGCTGGGCAAGCGCCACGCGCGCCTTGGAAATATTGCTCATCGTCTCGATGGTCCGCTTCAATTCGGTTTCCATCGCGCGCTGCTGCTTCTGCACGAACGACTCGTGGGTCTCGCCGAACTGCTGCTTCTCGAGAAATTCCCAGCCCACGCCGCCGCTCTTGGGCACGCCCTTGGCGGCCAGCTCGATGCGGATCTCGTCGAGCTGCTTGCGCGGCCCGTACACCAGGACGCTGGTGCCGTTGTCGGCCAGTTCGTACTTGACGTTGCGCTCCTTGAGGTCCTTGATGACGACTTCGGCGTCCTCGGCGGTCAGCTCGGTGTAGAGCTTGTGTTTTTCCAGCCGGTTGGACATGAACAGCATCAGCCCCAGCGCCAGGAACAGGGTTGCCAGCGATGCCACCACGCCGATGCGCTGCCCCCGGTTCATGCGTGCCCAGATCTGCTGGGTCTGCTCGCGGATGCGCTTGAAGAACTCGTTCATGGAGCGTCTCCCTCACTCGCTTTGCTCATCCATGAACGCGGTGCCGTCCGTATTTCGGCACCGCTGACGGTCCTTCGATGGAAACCCTCCCTGGTTCTCCATCGTTTCGGCTCTGCACGGTGTGGCAGTTCTGTGTGCAAAGAGTCTGTTAAGCCAGCGTGATCCTTACCACGCCTAGACCTGCATGCGGAGGACTTCCTGGTAGGCTTCCACGATGCGGTTGCGCAGCTGGATGGTCATTGACATCGCCATCCCGGCCTGCTCGCCCGCAATCATCACCTTGTGGAGGTCCACTTCCTCGCCGGCGGCGAGCTTCTTGGCATAATCCGCGGAGGTTTCTTGCAGGTCGTTCACCTTGCCCAGGTAGGCCTGCACGGTTTCCTTAAAGGACATCCCCGGGCGCCCCTTGCCCGCCTGACCCGGCTTCTCGACGCCACCCACCGGCCCCGTCTCGCCCAGGCTCGGCACGCGTCCCACGTTGCCGATGTTGGAGAGCAGGGATGTGGAGGGCATGGCGAGCTTGAAAGGGTCGTTAGACTGAAAATAGGCTTCCGGCATGCGTTCCTCTTCTCCGATATTTCAGTCGCGGTGCGGGGCGCCCCCGCGGCTCCCCGTCGCCCCGCCAGCCTGACTCTCTGGCAGGGCTTCTCGGTGTGGTCGCAAGTTCCGGCGGATTACGGGCCGCCCCCCGAAATTTACGTTCTGCCGATATCGAGCGCGCGCGCCATGATATTCTTCGACTCGTTGAACACGGTCACGTTGGCTTCGTAGGGGCGGCTGGCCGAGATCAGACCGACCATCTCATTGACCACGTTGACGTTGGGCATGGCCACGATCCCGGTGTCCGGGTCGGCGTCCGGGTGGCCCGGATCGTAGACCATCTTGGGGGGCGCGGGGTCGGCCACCACGCTGTCCACCTTGACGCCGTCGCCGCCGCCGGGCGGAATGTCCTTGCGCCGGAAACCCTCGATATAGTGCTTGAAGGGACGGCGGGGAGAAGTGACGACGGTCTGCCGCTTGTACGGCATCTGGGTGCCGTCCGGCTGGCGGGTGGTGGACGCGTTGGCCACGTTGTTGGAGATGGTGTCCATGCGGAAGCGCTCCGCGGACATTCCAGAGGCGCTGATATCAAACAGCGAAGCCACTTATCTATCTCCCTTCGATTGCCATGCGGATGCCGCGCATCTTGTCGCTCACCAGGCGGGTGAGGGCACCCATCTGCATGGTGTTTTCCGCGAGCGTGGCCATCTCTTTATCGAGGTCGACGTTGTTTCCGTCGCTGCGCATGGAGGTCGTGGGATCGGTGATGAGCTTCGGTCGGACGTCTTTGAGCGCGAGGGGAATGGATCTGGTGACGTGCCGCCCGTCAGTTGTATTTCAGGTTCAGCTCGTTGGGCTCGCTGTGGAGCACCATCTGGAGCTGATCCTTGAAGGCCACTTCGGTGCCTTTAAAAGCCGGCGTGTTCACGTTGGCGATGTTGTTGGCAATCGCCTTGTGCTGTGCCGTGCGGCAATCCAGGGCTTTGGAAAGAAAATTCACGGTGGAATTTTCAAAAAGCCTGTCCAATGAGGACGTCCTCCCTATCGTTGCCCGAGTTCCTCGTTTTTGAGGACCGATAGTTTACCTGACGCTACACGTGAGACGAGACGTTCAAGGAGAGGCGGAACTGCGGGGCGTCTCCTAGTTTATCTCCGTCACGATGATGCGTCTACGCCCAAAAGACCTACGACCGAGGTACCAAGCGACTGAAACTTGTGCGACCGATCCGGTTATCGGCCACTTTTGAGGGGACAATAGGGCGTCTGGAGGATCCAAAGGGAATTTCTCCGACCAGACCCTCAGAGCAGACCCCCTACTCGTGATCTGATCCAGGGGGCGTCCCCTGGACCCCCCGCTCGTGGTCCAGTCGATTACCAACAGGTTTGAAGATGCTCTCACCTCCTTCAGACCGTCGCCCGCGGGCCGACGGGTCCCTCCATGCGGCGGCATGAACCCGTCGGGCGCCCGCAGCGCGCCTGGAGGGTGGGTTCTCCACCACCCTCTTTGTGCCGGAAATAGATACGCCAGGTGTGGCATCTCTCCCGGCTTGAATTTTATTCCATAGAGCAGGTTGGAGATCCCTTCAACCCGAACTTTTTTCCCAGCAAAAAGATCCCGGGGCCCATCCCGGCGCGGCTCGCAAGCCCGTCAGGGCGGCCGATGGGAGCAGGCCGTTAAGACCAGGTGGCGTCGCTCGATGATGGCGCCACGATCCCCCACAGTGATCCAGACCGTGCAAGGAGGGACATCCCCTGGCTCGCATCTCCGTCCACCAGGCCCAGGCCGGCATGCAGGTGGCCCAACCCATCCGCGACCCCAACGGGCGGACGCTCCTGGAAAAGGGGGCGGTCCTCACGGATGATCTGGTGGCGCGCCTGAAGAAGTTCGGGGTCGTCCAGATCGACATCGAGGGGACGGTGGCGGCCGGCGACCTGACGGCGGGCACCGTCCGCGACATGCTGGACGGCCTCTCGGAGGAGTATCCGGTGCGCACGCCCTTCGGCTGCGCTGTCGAGCTGCGCGCCCACGGGATGCCCGCGCTGGAGTACCTGACGAAGTTCCTGGAGCGGCCGGAGCCACACAAGATTCCCGCGGCGCTGCGGCTGGTCGGCAGCGTGGCGCACATCTTCAGCGACGCGACCCTGTCGGACTTTCTCCCCGTGCTCGACCTGGAGGGCGCGCTCACCGACGAAGACGCGGAGGTCGACGTGGCGGGCGCCGGGCTGCCCGGCCTGGATCCCCACGATCCGAAAGTGCGCGACGAGGTGGCGAGCGTCTCGGTGGACATCCTTTCGGGATTTCTAGAGCACGCGGACGAGCGGGTGCGCCTGGCCGCCGCGGAAGGGCTGGAGTTCTTCGTGCCGCGCCCCGAGCAGCCGCTGCGCGAGCGGCGCTCCAGCCTCACCAGCGCCCTCGACGACCCCAACGCGGACGTGGTGCTCTCGTGCGCGCTGGGCCTGGAAAACGACGCGGGCTGCCTGGACGAGAGCGGCCGCCAGCGCATCGGCGAGGCGTACATGCAAGTGCTGACCGAGTCGCAGCATCCCCGCAGGTATCTCGCGGTGCTCGGGTTGGGGCGGCTGGACGTGCCGGGCGCGCGGGCGATCCTGCTGGAGATGCTGGAAGACGAGACCATTTCCATCAAGCGCAGCGCGCTGTATGCGCTGGGGGATCTTCGTGAGCAACGGGCGCTGCAGCCGGCCATGGACCTGGCGCTCGACGAGGACGACGGGGCGCGCGCCTGGGCTTGCAGATGCCTGGGGCGGGTAGGGGACCCGGTGGCGCTGCCTTCCCTGATCACCGGGCTGCACGATCCGGTGGAGCACGTGGCGCGGCAGGCGGCGGACGCGCTGATCGCGCTGGGCGACCGGGCGGAGTCGGCGCTGGTCGGGACGCTCACCGACCCCGACTGGTCGATCCGCGCGGACGTATGCCGGATATTGGGAGAGGTAGGGGGATTGCGCTCGCTGCCGGCGCTGAAAATCCGCGCGGGCACCGATCCCCACCGCTTCGTGCGCGAGGCGGCCGGGGCGGCGGTGGAGGCGATCCTGGCCCGCCAGAAGGCCGCGGCCGAGGCGCCCCCCTCAGAGGGTATACGGCTCGACTGAAAGCATCGGGTAGGCGTGCTACCGCAGGAACTGCATCAGCGTAGGCGCCACAATTTTTCCGCCGGCGTTGATCGCGGCCTGATATAAATTGAGCTGATTGGTCAGCTGCAGCGCGCCCTTGGCCATGTCCAGTTCTTCGTGCGTCGACAGAATATCCTGGAGATTGGTTTTATGATACCGCGTCTGCTCGAGCATGCGCTGCATGGTGGCGGACGTCTCGCCCAGCTCGGCGCGTTTCAAATTCACCCTGTCGATCAGGTTCTGCAGCGCCGTCAGGTGCTGGGTGACGTACGTGAAATTGGGATACGTATAGGGCGGCACCGAGCCGTCCGGTGGGGCCACCGGGTCGTTGCTGCGCAGATCGTCGCGGAGCTGGATCAGCTCGTTGAATATTTTCTCGTCGGTGCCGGTGCCGGTCACGTCGAGCCAAATGTCCTTGGGATCCACGTTGATGGTGAAGCGGGTGTTGGGCGCCACCTCGCGCTTGATCAATTCCTGCGTGGAGTTATTGCCGTTGTAAGTGACCGCCGTGATCTCGCCGACCGCGTCGCGGGTCACGTCGAACGGTTTCGTCCGCGTCTTGTAGCCCGCGTAGATTTAGCGGCCCTCGTACTGGGCGTTGGCGTAGCCCAGCATCTCCTCGAGAATCGCGTTGATGGCCTTCGCGGAGGCTTCGCGCTGCTGCGAGCCCGGCGCGAAAGTGACGTCGTTGGAGACCTGCACGACCTCCTGGCGCGCGTCCTGGAGGCCCTTGATGACCGTGTCGAGATTCTGGTCGGTGTACGTGACCCAACCGTTGGCCAGCGTGAGGCTTTTCTGGTATTGCTCGTTGACGTTGATCATCTGGCGGCCCTGCAGCGCCTGGACCGCCTCGGTGGGATTGTCCGAAGCCTGCAAGAACGCCTTGCCGGACG
>VGFD01000012.1 GCA_016868975.1 Armatimonadota bacterium
TCAACAGCGCAACCCTTTCGCTGTACCTGGACTTCCTGAACCTCTTCGTGTCCATCCTCCGCATCCTGACCATCCTGTCAGGCAACTCCCGGGACGATTAGGGGTGGGGGTGGCACCCCCACCCCGTGTTCGCCGCGATCTGGGAGCGAACGGTAATCTCAAAACCCACCATTTCACACCATTCCGGTGCTGTTCGCTGGGAAGTGGGAGCGAACACCCATCGCAACCTTGTGTTCGCCGCTGTCTGGGAGCGAACGTCATTGAGGCATGGCCGCAATCGGACCATGCGTAGGCGGACAGCAGGAAATTCACGGCGGCGTGCCCGCCTACGCCACGCCTACCCCGACTTCCAGGTGGCGAATGATGTCCTCCGCGCGCAGGGCGTCGTCCGGGTAGGTAGCCACCGAAGTGACCACTTCGGGCGTCGTGGTGAGCACGCTGGTCTGGAACGAGGTCACCTTGCCCAGCAGGCGTTCCAGCATGCGGGCCGCGCCGGTGCGGTCGGCTTCCGCGAAGATCACGATCAGCTCGCCGTTCTGGAAGCGGCGCACCGAGTCGACGGGCTCGCGGATGGCCTGGCGCACCACGCCCTCCAGCTCTTTCATGGCGCGGTAGAACGTCTCTTCCCCAAGCATCTCCCGCATGCCCGTGCGATCCTTGTAGCCCACGCTGATCAATGACAGGCAGGACAGCGTCTCGCGGGCTTCCTTCAAGCGCTTGCCGACGTAGTTCACGAAGCCGACGCGATCCAGGCTGTACTGCGGCATGACAACGCCGACGCGGTTGCCCTGCCCGTCGGCGACCGGTTCCATCCAGATCTGCCCGCGGTGCATCTCCACAACGCGGCGCACGAAATAGAGCTTGAGCGCGGTTTCCGAATCCATCCCTGGAGTGCCGCCCTCAACGAAGATCTTCTTGCGGATCTCGGCGGGCACCGTCTCGCCCTGATCCACGATGCCGAAAATCATCACGTCGACCCCGGCGCCGGCCCCCACCGCCTGGGCCACCTCAGGGGGCATGTACTCCTTCGCCTTCTCCTTCAGCCAGGAGGCTGGCAGCAGGTTCGCGCGAAACGTGACCTGGCCGCCGGAGGGCGTGGTCTGCGCCGCGCGCATCAACAACTGGTAGAGCAGTGAGCGGAAGCGGTCCGCGTCGGCTATCATCGCGGGCAGGCCCTGGGGCACTTCCCAGACGATTTCCAGGTTGCGCGACTTCAAGACCGGCTGCAAATCCCACAACACGTCCTTGATGGCCTCGGTGATGAAGAACTCCTCGATGTGCAGGCTCTTCTCGCCGGCGTCCATGCGCTCGATGTCGACCACGCCGTCGAGCATGCCGAGCAGCTGGCGGGAGCGCGCGAGGATCTCCTGGACCGACTCCGACGCCTTCGTCTTCAGGCCCGACGTCTTGCGGTCCAGCAGCGGCTCGGCCAGTTCCATCAGGGTGCGGAGCTGGCTGCGGATCTCGTGGTTGAGCCCGGTGAGGAACAGGCCCTTCTCCGCCATCCCCACGTCGAGCGACGACACCTTTTCGCCCAGCTTGCGGTTGAATCGCAACGTTTCCAGGGCGACGGCCACCGCCTCCAGCGGCACCCTCAGCAGATCCGCCTTTTCCTTTGAAAACGCGTTGATCTCGCGGTTCACGAGGTACACCGCGCCGATCGCCTTCCCCCCGGCCACCAGCGGGAAGACCAGCCGGCTGCGATATCCCTCGTCCACCAGCAGACTGTCTTCGTTGAAGGTCTGGTTGGCGGACAGGTCGCCTTCGAGCTGCAACATGCGGGTTTCCATGACGGGGGCAACGCACGCCCCCTCTTTGCGCAAGCGGCTGCCCAGGAAGTAGCCCGTCTCCCCGGGGCGAGTGGGCGCGAAGACTTCGAGGAACTCTTCGTTCTCCACGAGGAGCACGGCGCCGCGGCTGAAGGGCTCGAGCTCGAAGAGGCGCTCCAGGGTCCGCTCGGCCGCCTCGTCGAGCCCGAACGAGGTGCCCGCCGCCATGAGCAGCTCGTTTACCGTCTTGCCGACGCGCTCGGTTTCCAGCGCGCGCTCGTAGCGCGAGGCGGCATCCTGGGCCCAGGCCAGCGGCTGCTTGAGGCGCTCCAGGTAGACGTCGAGCGCCGGGCTGTGTCCCAAGTTCGTCTTGAAGAACATGGCGAGGTAGCCAATGGTCTTCTTGTCTCGCTGGGCGGGCGCGAACAGCGCCGTGGTGAACTCGCGCTCCTGGCCATAGACACGCAGGCCGGCCGGCGTCTCGTCAGCCGCGAGCGCCTCGACGTAGGCGAGCTTCCCCTGGACCAGATCGTTCTCAATGGAGGAGACCAGCACCGCGCGCTCCGGCATGGACGGGGTGGGGCCTCGCCAGGCCGCCAGCGTCGGCGGCAGGCCGGCCGTCTCCCAGATGAAGTAGCCGACGGCGTCGGCCCCAGACTCGGCCCCGACCAGCGGGAGGATGGCTTCGAAGCGTCCGCAGAGGCCGGGCTGGGACTGAACCGCCTGCGCCGCTTTCTGCACTGCGTCGTCAAGCCGGTTGCGCTCGGTTGTCTCGCGCGAGAGACGGTCCTTCTCGCGCTGCAGCGTCTTCTGCATCTCCGACACCGCGTCGAAGAACGGCTGAATCTCCTCCGGCGGAGGTGGATCGGGCGGCGCGGGATCGACTTCGGAGAGATACTCCTGGATTTGCCGCTGCGCGGTGACCAGCACGCGATCGAACTTGGAGGAGACGATCAAGATCCCCAGCATCACGATGATGGCGGTGGTTCCCAGTATGGGCGGCGTCGCTTTGAACGCGAAATGCCCGACGAGAGAAAGCGCAAGAACGACAACCACGAGCACGAGTGCAATCTGGGCGCGAAGACTTCGCATCATGGAGGCTTGAGCCTTCCATTCCTATCTGTGGCATTCCTGTCCACGGATGCGACAATGGGCGCGTACAAGCCCATCGGGGAACCCGTGGAAACAGGCTGGGAACTTCGGCCTAACGCTTGACCTGGCGCTTGCGTCGCATGGCCCGGGCGCGTGCCCGCTCGTAGACGGTGATGCCCGCCCGGGCCGGGTCAGTGCGCGCGTCGATTTCCACCGTCTGGGTCGCCGCGCGCGCCACCGCCTGCGGCTCCGCGATTGGCTCCATGCGTGGCCGCAGCACGGGAATGCTGGCGGCCAGCGCCAGGCTCCGTCCTTCCGCCTGCACAGCCAGCGTCATCTGGTTCTCGTCGATCACGAGATACCTGGAGATGCTCCGCACCACGTCGGTTCGAATGAGATCCAGCGTGGCCGGCGACAGGCTCAGGCGATCCAGGAAGACGCTTCCCTTCAGGCGCGCGGCCGCCATCTGCGAGGAGTCGTCCTTCTTCAGCAGGCTGGAAATGAAATCCGTCCAGAACTGGAACATCGGCTCCTCCTCAGGCGTGGTTGGCCATTTCCTCGCTGATGCCCAGCGCGCGCCACACGCGGGTCATGAACGAGGGCTGCTCCTTGTGGATCACCACGGGAGCGGCTTCCGGGTTGGTCAGGCGCCCGACGATCTCGCGGTAGGCCGCGCCCGCCCTGGAGGACGGGTCAAGCACCGCCGGCTCGCCGCGGTTGGAGGCGCGCAGGATCTTCTCGTCTTCCGGCACGATGCCGAGGATCTTCACGTTCAGGATCTCCTGGACGTCCTGGATGCTCAGCATCTGGCCTTTCTTCATCAGCTCTGGCTTCACGCGGTTCACGATGAGATGCGGGTTGCACTTCTCCTCGGCCTCCAACAGGCCGATCACGCGGTCCGCGTCGCGCACGGCGGAAACCTCGGGATTGGTGACGATGATCGCCTCGTCGGCACCGGCGATGGCGTTGCGGAAGCCGTGCTCGATGCCAGCCGGGCAGTCGATGAGCACGAAGTCAAACTGCTGGCGCAGTTCGTTGCACAGCACCTTCATCTGCTCCGGCTTGACGGCGTCCTTTTCGCGGCTCTGCGCCGCGGGCAGCAGGTGCATGTTGTCGAACCGCTTGTCCTTGATCAGCGCGGCGCGGAACGAGCGGCACTTCTTCTCCACCACGTCGACCAGGTCAAACACGATGCGGTTCTCCAGACCCAGGACGAGGTCGAGGTTGCGCAGGCCGATGTCCGCGTCCAGCAGCACGACGGATTTGCCCGCCTGCGCCAGGCCGGTTCCCAGGTTGGCGGTGGCGGTCGTCTTCCCCACGCCGCCCTTGCCCGATGTGACCACGATGACCTTTCCCATCAGAAAGCCTCCTAATTGCCGTAAAGGGTGGTGGCCACGTTGCCCTCGTGGATCCGCGCCATCACCGCAGCGTTGTTGTGGTAACCCTTCTGGGCGTTGACGAAGCCGATGACGTCTCCGATGCGGACTTGCGGCGCGTGCAGGTTGAGCGCCAGGACGACCGCGCCAGCCTTGCCGCCCACGCCCGCGTGTACCGTTCCTCGAACGTTGCCCAGCACGATGACGTCCCCGCCGGCAACCACCTCGGCGCCGGCGTTGACGTCCCCGAGCACCACCACGTTGCCCGCGTACTGTACCTTCTGGCCGCTGCGCAGCGTCTTGCGGACCAGCATGGTGGGATCCGCCAGCGCCACCGTGGCCGTCTCGTCCAGCGTGACGGCGGCCGCGGCGGGGATCTCTTCCGGCGGAGCCGGCGCTTCGACGGGTTGCTCCGGCTCCTCGGCACTGGGGGGATCCACGGCTTTCCCGCGGGACCTGCCGCCGTGCCGCGCCAATCCGAGAGAGCCGATGATCGCCTTGACGCCGCGCGCCTCAAAGAGTCGCCGGGTGGCCAGCGAGGTGCTGATGACGCCGAGCAGGCGCACGCCCATCTCCCCGAGCATCTCCAGGAGAATCGCCTGATCGCCCTCCCCGACCTCGCGCCAGCCCAGGTCGACGCTCAGCGGCGAACCGTGGAACAGCGCCTGATTCTGGGTGATGGAGGCGCGAAACTGCGCCACGGCTTCCGCAAACGGGCACTCCTCGTGGATGTTCACCAGGATGCCGCCGCGAGTGCCTTTCATGGTGACGTACTCTTTGGAGATCAAGGGCGCGCCTCTCACGCTCCGGGTACGGAGACGGAATTGAAATTTCTTAGCGGTTTCGCAGACGGAATTTGAAAATCCTGCAAGCAAACATGGAAATTCCGCTTGCCATGCGGCTCCGCGGGATGTGTGCCTAACCGCGCAGGTCTGGGAGACGCGGGGGCGGCAGCTGCAGGAGGCTGCGGCCCGGATCCACCAGGGAGGCGGGCATCGGCGCGAACGCCGGGGGCGGCGGGGCCACCAGCTCAAGGGTGGGCAGCGCGCGCCCGAGCGGCCTGGGAAGGGTCACGGTCTGGAGACCGGAAACGCCGACCGGCGGCATTCCGGACGCCGCGTTCTCCACGGCGCGCCGGGCGCGGCCGGTATGGGTCCGCATGGCGAGAAGCCGGGCGCGGAGCTGCGGCGCGGTGGCCGACATCCGATAGAGGAAAGGCTTGGCCGGCGCGGCGATGCTTGCCACCTGCTCGGGGGTGGTGGGATGCTGGGCGCGGGCCTCCTCACGCTGTCCGGACGGATCGGGTAGATCCATCACCGCCGCGGCGCGGGCCGGCAGGCGGTCCCAGCGGCCGTTGAGCGAGGCGTGCGCCTGCCACGCCACCAGGAAGACGAGGACGCTGTACACGGCGACCTCGGCGGTGCCAATCCCGGCCTCCTCGAAAAAGCCGGGCTGGCGCCACGCATAGCGCCACATCTCGCAGGACAACAGCAGGACGCAGATGATCGCCAGCAGCGGCACGGCCAGATAATACAGAATGTACCCGGTGAGCATCAGGAAATGGGCGCCCAATTCCGGGCTCCCCGCCCCATAGCGGGCAATCCCGGCGCTGATCACGGAGAACGCCGCGAAGCCCACGACGAGGTAGAACAACCAGCGTCCCACGTCCATGGCGGCCATGACACCGGAGTCCACGGCACGAAAAACCAGCGGCACGCTCTCGCCCCGCTCTTCGAAACAGACGGTTGGTTGTTCTCCGCCGAACGTGTCTCGCGGCTCGGGATGCGCCGTCTCGTCCATTGCAGCGGACAGGATGGCGACAGGACCTCGATCCACAATGCGGAGACGCCGGTTCTTTTTCTTCTTAGACACCGTGTCCGCCAGCCCCACTCAAACAGTACCTGGTCTGGGACCACAGAGGCCTGTTCATGGTACGCTTTTCACCATCGTTCTCCCTTTTTCTACCGCAGGTTGGGATTGTTGGCAAGGGAGGGGCCCTTTTCCCTGGGGAGAATTGGTGGCGCCTATGTCCCAGATCGACCTCCAGGGCGTTACGCGAAGCTACAGTGGCCAGGTCGTTCTGGCCAACCTTGACCTCACGGTCGAGGCGGGCGAGTTCGTGGCCATTGCCGGTCCGTCCGGCACTGGAAAGTCCACCCTGCTGAACCTGCTGGGCGGCCTGGACCGTCCCGACGGCGGGCGCGTGGTGGTGGCCGGAGTGGACCTGGCCACCGCTCCGGAGGCCGCCCTGGACGCGCATCGTCGGGATCGCGTCGGCTTCATCTTCCAGTCGTTCCACATCAATCCGCGGCGCACGGCCCTGGAGAACGTGCTGCTTCCGCTGGTGTTCGCCCCGCTCGAAGAGGACGAGGACAGGGTCGGCCGCGCGCGTCTCCGGGAAGTCGGCCTGGAGGCGCTCGCCGACCGTCCCGCGGCCACCCTCTCCGGCGGACAGCGGCAGCGGGTCGCGGTGGCGCGCGCGCTCATCCGCAAGCCTCCGATTCTCCTCGCCGACGAGCCGGTCGGGGACCTCGACGCGGCCACCGGCGCGGAGATCGTGGCCCTCCTCGAGGGCATCAACCGCGAGCAGGGGGTGACCATCGTGTCGGTCACCCACGACGTCGCGCTCCTTCGCGCGGCCTCGCGACGGCTCGGCCTGGAACAGGGCCGCCTGGTGCCGCTCCCCGACGAGGCCACCCGATGAAGCGGCTCGCGCATCTCGCATGGCGCGACACCTGGGCCACACCCGCGCGCCTGTTCTTGCTCGCTGCCGGGGTGGCCGTCGGGGTGGCCGCGCTGGCGCTGTTCTTCGCCGTGGGACGCGGCGTCGAGTCGGCAGTGATGCACCGCGTGCTGGGCGTACTCCCCGATCGGCTGGTGGTGGAGCCTTCCGCGACCGCGATCGGTCCCATCAAGATGGGCGGCGCGCCGCTCGACGACGCGGCAATCGAGCGCATCCGCGCAATCCCCGGGGTGAGGGGCGTGCTGCGGCGCATGCAGATTCCGCTTCCCGCCCACCTCACCGCGAACATCCAGGGGAGAAGCTTCTACACCGACCTCATCGTGGAGGCGGTCGATCCGGAGGTCGTGGAGGGCGACGTGCCGCCCGGGTCCTTCGCGGTGCGCCCGCTGGATCAGCCGATGCCCTCGGTGCTGCCCAGCGTGATGCTTGACATCCTCAACATCGGGCTGGCGGTGAACACCGGCCTGCCGCAGATGAATCCCGACGTCATCGTGGGGCGCCACTTCACGCTCAACCTGGGCAGCAGCAGCTTCAAGATCGGCCCCACCGCGTCGATGCGCTCGGAGGTCGTGGGGATTTCGCCGCGCATCGGCGTCGGCGGCCCGGCCATCCCCATCGGATACCTTCCCGAGCTGGACCGCATGCTGCGCGAAAAGGGCGGCGAGATGCCCCGGCTGGGCGCGTCGAGCGCCACCGTGCAGCTCAATTCACCGGAAGACGCGCCCGCCGTGACGGCCGTCCTCAAGGGCCAGGGGCTCACGCTCCCCCAGGAAGGCCGCGTGGCCCAGGTGGGCGGCGCCATCCGCGCGGTGTCGCTGGCGATGACGCTCTTCGGCCTGCTGGTCCTGGCGGTCGCGGGGACCGGCATCGGCAACGGCCTGGGATTGATGGTGAAGGACGAGAGCGGCGAGATCGGCCTGTTCCGCGCCATCGGCGCCTCGCAGGCCGACGTGCTCAGTCTATACCTGCTGCGCGCCGCCTTCGTGGGGATGGTGGGCGGCGCTTGCGGCGTGCTCATCGCGGCGCTGGCGGCCATCACCATCAACTCGGTGGCGGCGCGCGCCCTGCCCGGCCTGTTGAGCGGGGACGAGCGCATGGCCGCGCTCGCCGCGGCGGACGTGGCGCTGGCGCTGGGCCTGGGAATGTTGTTTTCCGTGCTGGCCGGGGTGATTCCGGCCCGGCAGGCCGCGCGGATCGATCCGGCGGCGGCGCTGCGCGAGCGATAATTTTTTGGAGGACTGAAATGGCAACCCAGCAAGAATTCGCCCAATTCGTGGAGCGACACACCGCGGCCACCCAACCGCTCCACAAGCAGAACGCCGAGGCGTGGTGGAAAGCCAGCACGACCGGGGAAAAGCACTTCGAAGAGGAGAGCGCGCGCCTGGAAGCGGCCCTGCGCAAGGTGTACGCCAATCCCGAAGAATATGCGCTGGTGCGCGACACGCTGGCCAGCGGAACGCTGACCGAAGCGCACCTGAAGCGTCTCGCGCGGCTCTTGTCCCACGCCTATCTCGGAAACCAGATGCCGCCGGAAGAAATTGACCGCATCGTGGCCCTCGAAAAAGAAATTGAGAGCGAGTTCAACAACCACCGCGCAAAGGTCGACGGCGAGGATCTGACTGACAATCAAATCAAGGAAATCCTGCGGCACGAGACCTCGGAGGAGCGTCGGCGAGCGGCCTGGGAAGGCTCCAAGCAGGTCGGCGCGCGGGTGGCCGAGCGCGTGCTGCGGCTGGTCGGCATGCGCAATGAAAACGCGCGTCGGCTCGGGTTCCGCAATTTCTATCATCTTCAGCTCGAATTGCAGGACCTGGATGAGGAGCGCCTGTTCGCGCAACTGGGCGCGCTGGCCGTGCAGACCGAGGACGTCTGGAAGCGCTTCAAGAACCAACTCGACGCGCGGCTCGGTGGCGCCGGCAAGCCGTGGCATTACAGCGATCCATTTTTCCAGGAATTACCGGACGTGGGCGAGCTCAGCCTGGATCCGTATTTTGAGGGCAAGCGGCTCGAGGATCTCACGAAGCGGTTCTACGAGGCCATCGGGCTGCAAATCGACGACATCCTGGCGCGCAGCGATTTGTACGAGCGGCCCGGCAAGTGCCAGCACGCCTTCTGCATGGACGTGGACCGCCTGGGCGACGTCCGCGTGCTGTGCAACTTGAAGTCGGACGAGTACTGGATGGGCACCATGCTGCACGAGCTGGGCCACGCGGTGTACGACAAATACATTGATCCGACGCTGCCCTTCCATTTGCGCGAGGCGGCGCACACGCTGTTCACCGAGGCGGTGGCGATGTTCATGGGCCGCCTGGTGAAAGACGGCCGCTGGCTGCGCCTCTACGCCGACGTGCCCGCCGAGGTGGCCGCGCAGGCGGATGCGGCGCTCCGCACGCAGATGCTCGGACAGTTGCTGGTATTCGTGCGCTGGGGACTGGTGGTCACCCACTTCGAGCGGGCCATGTACCAGGACCCGACGCGGGACCTGAACACGCTCTGGTGGGATCTGGTGGAGCGCTTCCAGGGCGTGTCGCGGCCGACGGATCGGAACGCGCCGGACTGGGCGTCTAAAATCCACATCGCCACCGCGCCGGCGTATTATCAGAATTATATTCTGGGGGAGATGGCGGCCTCGCAGATGCTGCACCACCTCACCAACAAGGTGCTCGCCGGGGACGCCGAGGCGCTGGTCCGCGACCCGCGGGTGGGCGAGTGGTTCGTGAAGGATATTTTCCGGCCGGGCACCAGCGCCCACTGGGAGGAAATTCTGGAGCGCGCGACCGGCGAGCCGCTCAATCCACGATACCTGGTGGATGGGTTGTTGACGCTCTAACCGATGGCCCGGACGCTCACGCAGGGGCCGACTCCCCTGGGACCGAAAGGGCGGCGCCCATGGAAGTCCTGAACACACACGTTGACACGCACGGGGACGCCTTTCGCGAGAACGCCGCGCGGATGGAGGCACTGGTCGCCGAGCTGCGCGAGCGGCTGGGCGTCGTCGGGCGCGGCGGCGGCGACGAGGCCGTGGCCCGTCACCGCAAGCGGAACAAGCTCTTCGCGCGGGACCGCATCGAGCGCTTGCTCGACCCCGACACCCCGTTCCTGGAGTTCTCCGCCCTGGCCGCCTGGGACATGTACGGCAACGACGCGCCCAGCGCCGGCGTCATCACCGGCATCGGGCGCGTCCACGGGCAGGAGTGCGTCGTCATCGCCAACGACGCCACGGTGAAGGGCGGCACCTACTACCCCATCACCGTGAAGAAGCACCTGCGCGCGCAAGAGATCGCCCAGGAGAATCAACTGCCCTGCGTCTATCTCGTCGACTCCGGCGGCGCGTTTCTCCCCTTGCAGGCTGAGGTGTTTCCAGACAAGGGCCATTTCGGGCGGATATTCTACAACCAGGCCCGCATGTCGGCCCTGGGAATTCCCCAGATCGCCGTGGTCATGGGATCGTGCACCGCCGGCGGCGCCTACGTGCCCGCCATGAGCGACGAGACCATCATCGTGCGCAACCAGGGGACCATTTTCCTGGGCGGCCCGCCCCTCGTGAAAGCCGCCACCGGCGAGGACGTCTCCGCCGAGGACCTGGGCGGCGCGGAAGTGCACACCCGCACCTCCGGAGTGGCCGACCACTACGCCCAGGACGACGAGGACGCCCTGGAGATGGCGCGCAACGCCGTGGCCCACCTCAACCGCAAGCCGCCGCCCAATCCCCTCGACGTGCAGCCGTCCGAAGATCCGGCCTACGACCCTCGGGAAATTTACGGCATCATCCAGAAGGACGTGCGCAAGCCATACGACGTGCGGGAAATCATCGCGCGCCTGGTGGATGGCAGCCGCTTCCACGAGTTCAAGGCCAATTACGGCAACACGCTGGTCACCGGCTTTGCCCACATCTGGGGATATCCGGTCGGCATCCTGGCCAACAACGGCGTGCTGTTTTCGGAGAGCGCGCTGAAGGGCACGCACTTCATCGAGCTGTGCAGCCAGCGCTCCATTCCCCTGATTTTCTTGCAGAACATCACCGGCTTCATGGTGGGCCGCAAGTACGAAGCCGGCGGCATCGCCAAGGACGGCGCCAAAATGGTGGCCGCCGTGTCCAACGCCGCGGTGCCCAAGTTCACTGTCATCATCGGCGGATCGTTCGGCGCCGGAAACTACGGAATGTGCGGCCGCGCCTATTCTCCGCGCATGCTGTGGATGTGGCCCAACGCCCGCATCTCGGTGATGGGCGGCGAGCAAGCCGCCAACGTGCTGCTCACCGTGAAGAAGGACCAGACTGCGGCGAAGGGCGGCACCCCGATGACGCCCGACGAGGAAGACGCTTTCAAGCGTCCCACCCTGGAGAAATACGAGACCGAAGGCAGCCCCTACTACAGCACCGCTCGCCTGTGGGACGACGGCATCATCGACCCGGCCGACACCCGCATGGTGCTCGCCCTGGCCATCGCGGCAAGCCTGCGCGCGCCCTTCCCGGAGCGCACGCACGGCGTGTTTCGGATGTAATTCATGCGCGTTTTGATCGCCAACCGCGGGGAAATTGCCGTGCGGGTCGCGCAGTCGGTGCAGCAGATGGGCTTCCAGGCCATCGCCGTGTACGCCGACTCCGACCGCGGCGCCCTTCACGTGCGCAGCGCCGACGAGGCCTATCGACTGGCCGGCGCCACCGTCGGAGAAACCTACCTTGACATCGAGCAAATCCTGGACCTCGCGCGCGTCCACAAGGCGGACGCGATTCACCCGGGCTACGGCTTCCTCTCGGAAAACGCGCGCTTCGCGGAGGCCTGCGGAAAAGCCGGAATCACCTTCATCGGCCCGACTCCCGAAGTCATCCGCGCCATGGGCGACAAAATCCAGGCCAAGGAAATCATGCAAAAAGCCGGCGTGCCCGTCGTGCCGGGCGTCACCGTCACGCTTGATGAAGAGATCACCGAAAAAGCCGCCGGAGTCGGCTATCCCCTGCTGGTCAAGGCCGCTGCCGGCGGCGGCGGCAAAGGCATGCGCCTGGTGCGCCGGCCGGCGGAGCTGAAGGAAGCCGTGGCCTCGGCTTCCCGCGAAGCCGGAGCGGCGTTTGGCGACGCCCGGGTGTTTCTGGAGAAATACGTGGAGCGGCCGCGCCACGTGGAATTCCAGATTTTCGGGGACAGCCACGGCAATGCCGTGCACCTCTTCGAGCGCGAGTGCTCGGTGCAGCGGCGCCATCAGAAAATCGTCGAGGAAACTCCCTCGCCCGCGCTCGACGACGACCTGCGCGCCCGCATGGGAGCGGCGGCGGTGGCGGCCGCGCGCGCCATGAACTACACCAACGCCGGCACGGTGGAATTCATCCTGGGACAGGACGGCCAGTTCTATTTCCTGGAAGTGAACACCCGGCTGCAGGTCGAGCACCCGGTGACCGAGCAGTTGCTGGGCCTGGACCTGGTGCGCGCGCAGCTCGAGGTGGCGAGCGGCCGCCCGCTCCCGTTCGGAACCCTGCAACCGCGCGGACATGCCCTTGAGTGCCGCATCTACGCGGAAGATCCGGCCCGTGGATTTCTCCCCTCGACCGGGACGCTGCAGCGCTTCAGCGCGCCCCGCGCCCCCTTCGTGCGAGTCGACACCGGCGTATCAGAAGGATCGGAAGTGACCGTGCACCACGATCCCATGCTCGCCAAATTGATCACCTGGGGCGCCGACCGCAGCGAGTCGCTGGCCCGAATGCGCTGGGCGCTGCGCCGCTTCGTCGTGCTGGGCGTGACCACCAACCTTGAATTCTTGCACGACCTCATTTCCCACGAAGCGTTCGCCCGCGGCGATATTCACACCCATTTTCTCGAAGAGCACTCCATCGCCGCCCGGACCGAAAATCCACCCGACGAGGCGTGGCTGGTGGCCGCCCTGCAGCGCGCCGCGGTGCGCGCCGTGGGCGCCACGGCGTCCGCGCGGGACAGTTCCCCGTGGGCCGACGGCGGTGCCTGGAGGCTCGATTGAAGCTGCGCTATGACGATCAGGAGCGTGAGATAAAGGTCGTCTCCAGCGGAGACGTCCTGCAGGCGGGCGACCTCCTGGCGCGGGTGGTGGCCGGCGACGAGGACGAGGGGACCCTGGAGATTCACGGCCGCATCGTGCCTTACGCCGCCGCGCGCACCAAAGACGGAGTGGCGGTGTGGATCGCGGGCCGCGTG
Organism: Armatimonadota bacterium; assembly: GCA_016868975.1. Classification (GTDB taxonomy): domain Bacteria; phylum Vulcanimicrobiota; class Xenobia; order RGZZ01; family RGZZ01; genus VGFD01. The sequence continues at coordinate 13,142 of VGFD01000012.1, forward strand.
TGGCATTTACAGGCCGCCACCGGAAAAAAACGCGAGACGGCCGGTGCGGTTTCCGACGAGATCCTGGCGCCCATGCCGGGCACCATCCTCAAGATGCAGGCACAGCCGGGAGACGTCGTCACCGAGAAGCAACCGCTCGTCGTGATGGAGTCGATGAAGATGGAGCTCACCCTCGCGGCGCCGCGCGCCGGCACGGTGGCATCCATCGGCGGCAGAACGGGAGATCTGGTTGAGATGGGCGCCGTGCTGGTCCGTCTGGAGCCGCAATGAAGGTCAAGGTCGTTGAAGTCGGTCCGCGGGACGGCTTGCAGAACGAGCCGGAGTCCATTGCTTCCCAGGACAAGATCAAATTCATCGAAGCGCTGGCCGACGCGGGCCTGCGCGAGATCGAAGCGTCCTCATTCGTCAATCCAAAGAGAATTCCGCAGCTGGCGGACGCGGCCGAGGTTTTCGCCGGGCTCAAGCCCCGCCAGGGGGTCGCCTATTCCGCGCTGGTCCCCAACATGAAGGGCATGGAGCGTGCGCTGGCCTGCGGCGTGCGGCGCGTCGCCGTGTTCACAGCGGCGTCGGAAACCTTCACGCAGCGCAATATTGGCATGTCGATCGGCGAATCCCTGGACGCGTTCCGCCCGGTGATGGAAGCCGCTCAAGCCCACGGCGTCAGCGTGCGCGGCTACGTTTCCACGTGCTTCGTGTGTCCCTACGAGGGGGAAATCAGTGCTGAGAATGTGGTGCGTGTAGCCTCGGATCTCCACGCGCTGGGCTGCGACGAGATCTCCCTGGGGGATACCATCGGTGCGGCGGCGCCCACCGACGTGCAGCGCACGGTGGGGATGGTGCTCAGCGCACTCCCCGCGAAAAAAATCGCGCTGCACTTTCACGACACCTACGGCACGGCGCTGGCCAACGTTTACGCCGGCCTCCAGCTCGGCATCACCACGTTCGACAGCAGCGCGGGCGGCCTGGGCGGCTGTCCCTATGCGCCCGGCGCCAGCGGAAATCTGGCGACGGAAGATCTTGTGTATCTCTTGCAACGGATGGGCATCGAATGCGGCGTGGATCTCGGCAAGGTGGCCGAGGCCTCCAGCGGCATTGCCCGCATCCTGGGCCGCGACCTGCCCGGCAAGCAGTGGAAGCGGCTCCAGGGCTGAAATAAAATTAGAGCTAGACGTCGCGACCCAGCAAACTGGCCAACGCCAACGCCAGCAGCGCGCCCACCGGGAGCAGCAGCGCGCGCACGGAATACGTCCCCAGCAGCCAGATTCCCAGGCCGGCCGCCACCACGTAGGCGGCCCATGCGGCGAACAAGACCAACGCCCGTCGGCGGGCCGGCGCGCGGTCCTCGGGATCTCCGACGAGCGCGCCGGACACCTCGTCCGCGAGGCTCGCCAGGGTGCCGCTGACGTGCGTCGTGCGCATGCTGATGGGACCGAAGCGAGACAGAGCGCCGTTCTGGACCCCCATGGCAAACGCGAGGACCAGCACCGCCGAGAGCCCTGCATAGCCCACGCGGCCTTCGAGCACCGACGTGGAAAGCGACGAGGCAAGCGCAATGAAAAACACGATGAGAAGCGCCTCCGCCGCGAATAACGCCCCGTGCATCCAGCCCGTGCCGCGCCGCTCGGCTCCCTTGAGCAGCACGCGGCTCAACACCATCCCCACCAGAAACGCGGGGATTGCGGCGCCGCGGTGCACCATCAGCGGGACGTCCCCCTGCGCCCAGCCCAGCCCGAGCGCGATGCTGTTGCCGCTCATGTTGGCCACGTACACCTGGGCCAGCAGGATGAACCCGACGCCGTCCACGTAGCCGGCGACGGCGGTCAGCAGGACGGCGAGCCAGCCTTTCTCGCGTTGCTCCATTCCCGTGGCGGTTTCACGCCGGCCACATCGCCCTCCTCCCGGTGTCAGGAGGAGGGTAGGCGCGCCATGGCCGGCCTGCGCGCGGGGATCACAGTGCCCACGTCCGCGGGATGCTCGATGACCTTACAGTCGGGCCGCCCGAAGTCCGCTCTCAAACGCGGCGATGCGATCCCGCAAATCCGTCGGCATTCGCATCGGGCGCCTGAGCGCGTAGTCGTAGCACACCTGCTCGGTGGTGCCCAGGGCAATCACGCGCCCGCTCGCATGATCGCTCAAGTGATACTCCCAGGTGAACGAGGAATTTCCGATGCGGGTGATGCCGCTCCGCACCAGGACCGTTTCCCCGATGGTGGCCGGACTCTTGTAGGTACACTCGGCCTTCATGATGATGAAATTGAACGATGCCACGTCGCGGGTGCCGCACAGCGCGAACCAGTATTCCTGGCGCGCCGTCTCCAGGTAGGTGAAATAAACTGAATTATTGACGTGCCCCATGGCGTCCATGTCCCGGAAGCGCACCAGGATCGGCAATTCAAAAGGGAGGTCCGGCCTCATACCCGGGGCGAGAGCCAGGATTCCTTGAGCAATTTCGCCAGCCGCCGCGGGTTGCGTCCGGCCCAGCGCTCCATGGCGCGCACGATCTCGCCGGGGTCGTCGAGCGGACCGCCCAGCGTGGGCCACAGGCGGTGCAGGTGAAAAAATTCGTTGACGATGGCCACCGTCTCGATGGTGTTCGAGTGCTGCAGGCGCGTCATTTCCGGAAGCAGCCCCTTGATCTCCCGCTCGGTGAGCCCGCGGGAAACCTCCACCGTCACCTCCGGGCTCAAGCAGTTGAGCAGGATGGCCGCCTTGTGCAGCGGCTTGACGCGCGCGGCAAATCCCTTGACGATCGCGGCGGCCTCGTGCAACGGATCACGCGGGATGGGCACGGCGACCTCAGGGAATTTCCACCGTCTGGTCGGGGAGCTCTTCGTAGGCCAGGGCGCGCGAGGGCACCAGCGTGGCGCACGCCATCGCGGCGATTCCTTCGCCGCGCCCGAACGTCCCCAGCCCCTCGTGGGTGGTGGCCTTCAGGCTGATGCGCGCGGGCGCCAGGCCGAGCACCTTGCCCAGCGCCTCCTGCATGCGGGGCACGTGCCCAGCCAGCCGGGGCTTCTCCGCCACCACCACCACGTCCACGCTGGACACGACGTAGCCCTCGTCCTCAATGCGCTCACGGGCCAGCCGGAGCATCTCCAGCGAGGAAATCCCCTTAAGCGCCGGATCGCTGTCCGGAAACATCTGGCCGATGTCGCCCAGCGAAACCGCGCCCAGCATGGCGTCGATCACCGCGTGGGTGGCCGAGTCCGCGTCGGAGTGTCCGAGCAGGCCGAGCGGGTGATCGATCTCGACGCCGCCCAGGACGAGCTTGCGTCCCTCGGCAAAGCGGTGGACGTCATAACCAAGCCCCACGCGCGGCGCGGAGGCGACCAGCGCCTCGCGGACGGCCTTGTGCACGGCCTTGTGAATGGCCTGGCGGGTGGCTTCGGGAAGGTGGGTGTCGGGCATAAGGGCGGACTATTACGAAGGGCTCTGGGAGATTCCTCTCAGATCCACCACCTTGCGGATCTTCCCCGTGCGGCGGATGCGGGGGATTCCGCCCGGCGGCATCACTTCAACGCGAAGCTCCCCCAGCCAGCCCTCGCGCAGCGCCTCGGCCAGCTCCGTGTTCTGCTCCAGGAGAAGCCGCTCGATTTGCCGCGCCAGCACGTCCCCACCGTTGGGGGACTCGGCCCGCACCACCAGCCGATCCTTCGCGCCCGCGCCTTCCGCCACGATCTGGAAGAGCCGGCTGATCCCCTCCACCTGGGCCAGCACCGACTCGATCTCCTCCGGATAGATGCTCACCGAGCCCACCCGCACCACGTCGTCACAACGGCCCAGCAGCTCGAACACCGGCCCCAGACGCCCGCACGGGCACACGCCCTCCACGCGCCGACCCAGGTCGCCGGTGCGGAAGCGGATGACCGGCATCAACCGTCGATTGAGGTTGGTCACCACGATCTCGCCGGTCTGCCCCTTGGGGACCGTCTCGCCGGTCGCCGGGTCGATGAACTCCAGAAACTGGTAGTCATACAACAGGTGATGCACGGTGCGCGGCGACTGCGGGCACTGGTAGCCGACCGGCCCGGCGTCCACGCTGGCGTAGCCGGCCGACACGATGGCCTCGCAGCCCAGCGCCTCGCTCAAAAAGGCGCGCGCCTCGTGGCTCACGTGCTCGCCTCCGTAGAGGATGAGCCGCACGCGAATGTCGGGCGCCACTTTCACGGCCTCGGCAAGCTGGATCATGATGGAGGGCAGCCCGATCAGCACGGTCGGCTCAAACAGCCGCAGGTACCGCACGACCAGATTGATATCGGCGTTTCCGGCGATGGGCAGCGTCACGCAGCCGATTTTCTCCAAGGCCTCGTTGGCCACGATAAAAGACGTCCACAGGTTGCCGGCCATGAAGAGGTTGCCGACCACGTCGTCGCTGCGCACGCCGGCCACCTGGTAGATCTCGCTGAGGATATCGGTGACTCGATCAAATTCCTCGTAGGAATAAAAGGAGAACTTTGGCTCGCCGGTCGAGCCGCCGCTGGCAAATACGTAGGCGTTTTCCAAAGGTCCGGTGAGCAGCCCCTCACCCTGTGGCGGCGTATGCCGGTAAATATCCCCACGATCCAGGAATGGAATTCGCTCGAATGCATGGTATTCCGCGAAGGACATGGTGCCCAGCCGCCGCGCGTAAAACGGCGAGTGCTCGCGGACGTAAGCCAGCAGGTCTTGGAGGCGCGCCCACTTTTTCAGTCCCTCGCCGGGCGGAGCCAGAGATTCGCCCAGGTCGAAGCGCTCGCGCACCGACTCGATGGAAACCCAGCGCACCAGATCCTGCAGCGGATAGGTGCCGTCGTGGGGCGAGCCCGGCTTGCCGGTGGCCATCGCGCCGACCTCGGTGATGCGGTCCACTCCCACCCGTGCCAGATCCGTGGCGATGCGCCGCATTTCCCGGGGCACGCCGAGCACCGATACGGTCTGCACGTAGCCGCGGAGCGCCCGCGCCTGGGCCAGCACCTCATCCCACTTGCGGAAGCCCTTCAAATAAATCGTACGATTGAGCGGCGAAAACTTGAAATCGAGACTATTTTCCCGAATGATGGTCCATGCCCGACCGCTGACCAGCGTGGACTCGCCGAACGCCTGCGCCATGCGGGCCAGCTCGCGATGCCGCAGGATCTCGACGCGCTCGTCTGGCTCCAGCCGGGCCGGGGGATATCCGGCGCCCACCACGTCGAGCGCCTTGCCCAACTCCTCGACGAACATGTCGGTAAGGGCGTCCCCCTGGCTCTCGTCGACGTACAGCACCTGGGGGGACGAGCAGGCGCGCTGCTCCCAGAGCACGACGTCGCGGGCCACCGAAAGGCAGACTTCGGTGATGTTCGAGGACAACATCCCCTGCGAGGTCAAGATCGCAAACGAGTATTTCGGGCCATGGGGGATCAGGCGAACGCGCTCGGGCAACTCGCGGCGCCAGGCGGCAACCGCGTCCTCGCCGCCCCACACCACGATGCCGTCCACCAGCCGTTTGAGGGTTCGCTCAACCTCGGCCTCGCCGCCGCGGAAGGCGAGGACGGCCATGGCGGTTCCCACCAGTCCGGTGTGATCCACCTCCTGCACCGAGCGGGCAAACAGCAGGGGAAACAGCGGGTCCGCGCGGGACACTTTCAGCAGGCTCGCGTTGCGCGTCACCAGGCCGTGCAGCAGGCTGTCCGCACCGCTCACGAAAACGTTGCCGGCCGACACGTGCAGCACCACGCCCAGGGCCTGCGCGCGCAGGTAGCCCTGGTAGGCCGCGCGCCATCGCCAGCCGTCGAGCGCTTCGCGGGCGCCCAGCTCCAGGCGGATTTTTTTCTCCAGCGCGGATTTTTGCATGACGTCGCACAGCGCGTCCAGCGCCGCCTCCACCATGGGCTGCGAAAAACCAACCACTTCCGGCATGTGCTGGAGAGCCTGGCGGCGGCCGGGATACTCTGGATCACGCCAGCGCCGTGACACCTCATCGAATACCTGGAGAATGTGCGACAGGGGAACGGTCTCCAGGCGCTCCTGAGCGAGGCGGGCGTCTCGGATGATTTGCTCCACCTTCGCGGCGTCCAGCGTCCCGCTCTCGAAGCGGCCAAAGAGGTAGTGGTCGTGCGTCAGGTTACGGGTCGGCTCTGCGGCGGATTCCCCAGGTTGACCGTCCCTGACGGGACTTGCAGGGGTCTGCAAAACGTCCAGCGCGGCGATGGCACAGCCGCGCTGGCGGGTGATTCCCCCGCGGCCCAGCAGCTCCAGGCGAGGCGCGCGGCGGCCGCAGGGACAATCCGCGTGCAGCCGCCCGACGTCCGAGGTAAGAAGCGACAGCGCCGGAAATGAATTCAAATACGGCGTAAGCATGTGGAGAACGCCGGCTTCTCCGGGCGGAAGAATGCGCAGCGTGCCCGGATCGCGCGCGACGACCCGAGAGTAGATGGGCACGTGCATGAAATTGTGCTCGCACTCGCAATACGGAACGCCGTGCTCGACCATGCCGTACAGGTCGCGAACGTTGCTCGCCGGCATGCCAAGAAACGTCGCCACCCCCGCGCGGAACGCGCTCTTGGGGATTTCTTTGTCGGCCTTGTTCTTCCACCCGCCGCCGGTGATCACGTAGGAACGCGGCCCGAAGTCAAAGGTGCGTCCCCGCTCCAGGCGAAATTCCTCGAACACTTCCCAGATGAGCGCCGGGAAGCCCAGCACGCGCAGCGGCTCTTTCTCCCGCGCGAACCGTTCCAGCGCGCGCCACACGGCGGCTCGATCCAGCTTGAACTCGCCGTCGATCCAGCGGATGGCGTAATGTACCTTGCCGACCCTGGTGAGCCCGGTCAGCAATTTGTCGCTGAACGCCGTGCCCAGGTCCTTCGCCACGCGCGGATCGTAGGTGAACGCGAGGTAGTTGGTCTCCTCTTCGGGGCATCGCATGTCAAACGCCGCGTAGATGTGGTGCACAATGTCGGTGATGCGCCGCAGGCTGCGCCGATCCAGGTAAATTGCGCTCTTCTCACCGGCCGTTCCGCTCGAGGTGAGGGTAAGCGCAATGCGCGACTCGTCACCGGTAACGAATTTGCGCCGCTTGAAGTTGGCCACGAAAACGTGGGGAATTCGGAACACGTCCTGGTACGAGCAAACCTCCCCCGGCTTGAAGTCGAACAGGTCGCAGTAGCGCGCGTAGTCCGGACATCCCCGGTAGTGATGCCGGTAGTTTTCCCGCATGGCCTCAAAAAAAAGCTGGTCGGCCCGCGGCCCGTGGTCAAACGCCGCGGACTCGGCGATAAGTCGATCCACGGCGCTCATTGCATGTCTTCCCACAGCTTGGTGGTGTAGATTTTGTAATACGCCTGCAAGTAGGGCTGCGCGCTGGGCGTCATGCGGAGCCCCTTGAAGTGAGGCGGCACGAAGGTGCACGAGGTGACGATGTAGTCCTCGCGCTGTCCGTCCGCGTTAAGGCGCGCGGCCGGAAAATACGCGGTGGGCAGAAAGCCTGCCTCGTAGGCAAGCCGCTGCATGAGCGGATCGTGCGCGTTGACCAGCAGCTCGAGATATTTCACGCCCATCGACTCGGCATAGTCGGCCACGCTGAGCAGGTCGGTGATGACCATGTCGCCCGGCGTGCACAGCCCGAGAAGCGAGGCGTGGCCGTCCTTTTCCTGGTAGTGCAGGTAGGCCGCGCGGCTCTCGTCCCGGGTGTACAGCTTCACGTGCGGATAGTGAAAGGGAAAAAAATCGAAGAGCAGTCTTCCCGCGTCGCGCTCCTGATAATACTCCCACTCAATGTCGCGGGATTTCTCCAGCAGCATCTCCCAGCGGGTGACGGGACGTCCGGCCAGCGCCGCCTTTTCCACGTCGGCCGGCTCCAGGCCCAGGCGCCCGCGCACGATCTGGTAGATCAGGTTGGCGGCCGGGTGCAGGCTGGGCGCGGGGCGGCGCCGCTCCAGCGCGCCCGGGCCGAAGCACACCTTGAAGCCGTGCGTCTCGTAGTTCTTCACCTTGCGCACGTTGGGGAAAACGCCCAGATCGATGAAGCCGATATCGTTGAGGTCGGTGTGAAACGACGGCGATACGAAGGTGCGCACGATGGCGTACATCAGGTCGGCGTCGCGCCGGTCGTTGACGATGAATTCCATGCCGCGGCGCACGGAATTCACCATCATCTTGTGGCCCCGCCAGTCCGGGTGCACGACGCCGCCAAAGGTCTTGCTGATGCGGTTCTTGGGATCCACCACAAAAATCACCGAGCAGACGATGCCGTCCGCGGCCCGATTCACCAGCCACAGGTAGTTCGGGTCGTTGATGCACCACTTCATCTTGTCGCCGTCGTTGACTTCCGACAGCGTGTAGCGGCCCCCGTACGCCGCGAAGTACACCTGCTTGATGTCGTTCATGTCCGCGGTGGTGGCCTGGCGCAGGACCACCTCGGTTCCGTCGTCCAGCCTGACCTGCTCTTCGGGAAACGGGAGCTGCGGGGGTGGAGGCGGCAGCTCGGCGGTCTCCTCAGTCTTCATGCGGCCGTCCTTCGGCGGCGTCACAACGCGGCCCTGCGGCGCGCTTCCCAGGAGGGGATGCCCCCGCGTTGGGGAATCCCTCCGCCTCGAAGTTGCAGCGTGTTGGAGGCGGCATGGCGACCCGAATCGAGGCCCGCGTCTTGAAGGGCTTCCGCGACTATCTTCCGGCCCAGATGATCTCCCGCTCGCGGGCTATCCAGAGCATCCGAGAGGTGTTCGAGATCTTCGGCTTCGTGCCGCTCGACACGCCGGCGCTGGAGTACGCGGAGATCCTGCTGGGCAAATACGGTCCGGACGCCGAGCGGCTGCTCTACGTGTTCGAGGACAACGGCGGCCGCAAGGTCTGCATGCGCTACGACCTCACCGTGCCACTGGCCCGCGTGGTGGCCCAGTATCCCGACCTGCAGAAACCGTTCAAGCGCTACCAGATCTCCCCCGTGTGGCGCGGGGAAAACACCAGCAAGGGCCGCTACCGCGAGTTCATGCAGTGCGACGTGGACATCGTGGGCACTTCGAGCCTGCTGGCCGACACCGAGTGCATCTGGGTGGGACAGTCGGTGATGCGCGCGCTCGAGGTGCCCAACTTCTCCATTCGACTGTCCCACCGCAAGCTGCTCGAGGGTCTTGGAGCGCGCCTCGGCGGGCTTGACGCCACCGCCCTTCCGCAAGTCTTCCGCACCGTGGACAAGCTTCCCAGCCAGGGGCGCGCGAAAGTCGAGGCGGAGCTTCGCGAAAAGGCCTCGCTGAGCGACGAGCAGATCCGCGAGGTGTTCGCGTTCCTGGAGATCTCCGGCAGCACCGACGAGATCCTCGAACGGCTCGACGGTTTGTTCGCCGACTCGGCGGTCGGCAGGGAAGGCGTGGCCGACGTCCGCGCGCTGGTCGCCAACGCGCGCGCGGTGGGGGTGGGCGACCAGCACCTGCGCCTGGACCTGAGCATAGCCCGCGGCCTGGACTACTACACCGGCGCGGTCTTCGAAACGTTCCTCGAGGACTTGCCCAGCCTCGGCTCGGTCATGAGCGGGGGACGGTACGACGGTCTCATCGGCTTCTTTGCCAACCGGGACATCCCCGCCGTGGGCATCAGCGTGGGCCTGGACCGGCTGTTCGCCGGGCTGGAGGAGCTGAAGCTGATGGCGACGCGAACGGCAACCGCCCATGTGCTGGTCACCATGATGGACGAGCGGCTCGGGGCCCGCTACCTCGATCTGGCGCGCATCCTGCGGGAGGCGCGGATCCCGACCGAGTTGTACTATCAGTTCGACAGCCTTGGAAAACAACTGCAATATGCCGATAAGAGGGGTGTCCCGTTGGCAGTCATCATGGGTGAGAACGAGGCCGCCGAAAACACGGTGGCCGTGAAGCTGCTCAAAGAGAAACGGCAGGAGTCGGTGCGCGTCGAGGATCTCGCGGCGTTCGTGCAGCGGCATGGTTTAGTCATTTCGGGGGGAACGTTGTGAGCAAGAATCGCCTGACCTACCACGTCGTAGTCGCCAGTCTGCTGGCCATCCTCATGGGCAGCGGCTGCGGAGGCGGCGGAAAGCTGGCCGAGAACGGATCTCCCGCGGATTCCTCCGCGACCGGCTCGGTTGCCATCAACATTCGCAGCAGCTCGCTGACCGCGCGGAGCGCGCTGGCGATTGACGCCTCCGCCGCGTATATCCTCGTATCGGTGCTCGACTTCGTCACCGGGGGGGGCCTGATCGAGCCGGTGCGCCTGGAAATCCCCACCGACGGCTCCACTGAAGTGCGCACCACCATTACCGTCCGCGTCGGGCTCACGCGGATCCTGGTGAGGGTGTTTGCCCTGGGCGACACGCTCGTCGGCGAGTCGTCCACGCTGGTCAACGTGGTGGAGGGGTTCAACACCACGGTCACCACGCAGCCGCAACCGGTCGTCCCCAAGCCGACGCCCACCCCGACGGCGACGCCCACCCCGACCCCGACAGCGACCCCGGGCCGCTTCCTGCTGGTCACCAACCACGAGACGGGCAACCCCGGATCGCTGGACGTCTTCCAGGCGAACCCCGATGACGGGAGCCTCCTGCACCTTTCCAACAACCCGATCGGCACCGATCCAAAGGGAGTCGCCGTGGCCGGCACGGCGAGCAACCGCTACGTCTTCGTCGCCAACTTCCAGGAGGTGTATTTCTGATGCACAAGGTCCCCTATCATCTGCTCATCGCCGCGCTGCTCGCGATCCTGATCGGGTCAGGCTGCGGCAGCGGGGGGCAACTGGCCGAGAACGGGACGCCGGAGGGGGCGGCAGACAGGCCAGGCGCCGTGTCGGTCACCATCCACCGCAGCGCGCTGCAAAGCAATGCAGGGCAGGACGTCGATCTCTCGGGCGGTCACCTCGTGGTATCCGCGTTAGACCCGGTGACCGACCAGGATCTGATCGCGCCGCTCGTGATCGCGATCCCGACCAACGCAACCGAGGTCACGGTGGCGCTGGACGGCATCCGCGTCGGCATCACGAGAATTGAGGTGGAAGTCTTCACGCTGAGCGGCATCCTGGTGGCGGAGACCTCCACGATCATTGACGTGCTCGAAGGGCTCAACAGCACGGTCACCATGCAGCCGCAGCCGGTTTCCCCCACGCCGAATCCGACTCCGTCGCCGACACCGTTCACGCCGCTCTTGTTCGTGACGAACCAGCTGGACAACACGGTGATGAGCTTCCGCATCGAAAACGGCCCGGCGGTCGTTGAGGCCGACACCCAGACGACCGGGACGGACCCTGTGAGCGTGGCGTTGGCCAGCCCGGGTGGCAGCCCTCGTTTCCTGTACGTGGCCAACAGCGGCGCGGGCGCGGGCAGCATTACCTCATACAGCGTGGATCCGAACAGTGGGGCCATGACCCCGCTGGTGGTGACGCCGATCAGCGGGGGCGAGAGACCCGTCTCGCTCGCCGTCAACGAGGACGGGACGAACCTGTACGCCGCGACGACCGCGACGAACGCAAACCACGTGTTCGCGTTCAACATCCATCCCAGCTCGGGATTGATCAACCAGATCGGCGGGCCGCACACGGTGGCCGGCCTCCCAACCAAGGCGCTCGTCGCCCCCGACTTCCTGCTCGTGTCCCACGGCACGCAGATCGCGCAGTTCCCCTTCGTGGCCGGAGGCGATCTGGGGACGAGCAACGACACTTCGACGATAGACGCTCTCACCGACCTCACCGGACGTGGGATTACCTCAACCCTGCCGTCCCTGCTCTTCGGCATCAGCGGGTCCACGTCGACGGGGAACATCCGGGGCTTCACTTTCTCGGGCTCGGGCGTACCGACGCCGCTGCTTTCGAATCCCACCCAGGACGCCCCCGCGCCGTCCGCGACAGCCATCCATCCCACGCGGGACTTTCTGTACACCGCCAATCGCGGCGACAACAGCCTGCGCACTTATCAGCTCGGGCCCAGCGGTGCTCCCTCGTTCATCGGGCAGGAGACCACCAGCATCAGCAACCCCACCGATATGTTCATTCCGGGGGACGGCGGGCTGATCTTCCTGTTGAACGCCGGCCCCGGCTCGACCAGCAGCCCGAACGGCAATATTGGCGTGCACGCGGTGACCGGCACGGGCACGACGACATTCGTCACCAGCGTAGAGACCGGCCCGGGACCCACCGCCATTACCGGAAATTAGACGCGGCTTCGTCGGGAGAGCGACGCTTCAGGTCCCCAACCTCGCGCCGCTCCGAGGCCGCCTACTTAAACCGGAACTTCACGTGACGCGAAGTGCCCACCACCCTCACCCCGGCCGCGACCTTCGTCTGGCACATGCGCCGCGTCGCCGGCTCGGTCTCGCCGGGCAAGATGACCTGGCACTCGCAATTCCCACAGTCATTGTTCCAGCAGAATTTCCCGTAGGTGATGGTCTCGCTGCTGAGAAACTGGAAGCAGCGCAGCATGGACTGATTTTCCGGCACCTCGCAGGGCCGCCCCAGCACTTCAATGGCGACAAGCTCCTCGAAGGGCTCGTACAGATCCATATTCAGCTTCGACTTATCGAACGGCATCAGTGCGTGTTCTGGATCTGCCGCACCAGGTCTTCCCCCACCATGCGCCCCACCTGATCGGCCACCGGACGGCTGGCCCGCACGAAATCCGCGCGCTGGGCCGGGGTGAGCGTGAAAATCTGCACCCCAAGTTGCTTCACGTCGCGCCGCACCTTGCTTACCTGTCCACGGAACGCCTGCCGCTGGGGGATGCGCGCCGCAAGCGCGGCTTCCCGAACGATCTTCTGCATCGCGGGCGAAAGCGACGCGTAGTACGGCTCGTTGACCAGGAACAGCTTGGCCGCGTAAGCGTGGTTGGTCTCCGTGATGAATTTTTGCACTTCGTACAGCTTGAAATCCCAGTAAGTGGGATACGAGCGATCGGCCGCGTCGATGTAGCCTTTTTCCGCCATGGCGTGGATCTTGTCCACCGCGGAAGGAATCGGCACGGCCTTGAACGCCTTCATAAGGTTCACGTAGGTGCGGCTCTGCATGACGCGCACCCGCTGGTTGCGAAAATCCGACAACTCCTTGATGGGCTTCGACGACGAGAAAATCCGGAATCCGCAATCCAGAAACGACAGCCCGCGCAGCCCTTTCGGCCGCAGGCTGTCGAGCAGGCGCTGCCCGATGGGGCCGTCGAGCACCTTATCCACCTGCGCGTAATCGTGGAAAATGAAGGGAATGTCGATGGCCTGCATCTCCTCGCTGTAGCCACCCAGCGGCGCCGCGCTCACGATGGCCATGGCCGGGCTGCCGGCCGCCACCGCGCGCACGATGGCCAATTCGTCGAGGGTGCGGCCGCCCCACTCGCCGCCGCTGTGGATGGCCACCCGCAGGGCTCCCGCGCTCTTCTTCTCGACAATCTTCTTGAATTGCTCCGCCGCGACCTGAAACGTGGAATCGGCCGGATCCACGAACAGCAGATCCAGCGTCTGCACCGCGGCCACCGGCCGCGCCAGCAAGATGACTGCCACTGGCCAGACCAGGAGGATGGCCGCCAACCGAAAAATGGCGAAAACCCGCTTCAATGTTTACCAGCTCCGCTCGCATCGACGGGCTCCGCTTCCACGCGGCCGTCCGCCTGTTGCACGTTGTTGCGCCCGGACTTCTTGGCCCGATACAGCGCCTTGTCCGCCGCGTTCACCAGCTCGTCGCCGTCGTTGGCGTCGAACGGCCAGGAGGCCACCCCCATGCTGATGGTGAGCCGCCCGTTGGGCTGGTTCTCACCACCTTGAAAATCGGTCTCGCACACCCGCTTGCGGATGCGCTCGGCCATCGCGTACGCGGCGTCGCGCGGCACTCCGTACAGCAAAATCATGAATTCCTCGCCGCCGTAGCGGGCCACCACGTCGGGGATGCGATCCCCCTTCTGGCGGCTGCTCTCCAGGCAGATGTTGGATACCCGCACCAGCGCCACGTTGGCCAGCTCATGGCCGTTCTTGTCGTTGAAATTCTTGAAGTGGTCGATGTCGAACATCAGCAGCGAGACAACGGACTCCTCGTCCTTCGCCTGGGCGATGCGACGGTGCAGCTCCTCGCGGAAATACCCGTAGTTGTAGAGCCGCGTGAGCCGATCGGTGATCGCCTTGGAGTAGGTGTGCGCGTTCTCGATCGAGATGGCGGCCATGGAGGCCAGCGCGGAGAGCATCTTCATGTCTCCGGAAGTAAACACCGAGCCGTTCTTCTTGTTGTTCACGTTGAGTACGCCGATGACCCGGTCCTTGATCTTGAGCGGCACCGAGAGCAGCGAGCGGTTGATGTAGCGCTCCTTGTTGCGGTGGCCGAAGATCTCGTGCCGCTCGATGTCCTCCACCAGCAGGGGCCTTCCCTCGCGGGCCACCCAGCCGGAAATCTCCTCGCCCACCCGCAGGCGGATGTTGTCCACCACGTCCCGCTCCAGCCCGATGGCGTCCTGGATGCGGAGCGTGTTGGTGTCCGTGTCCAGGAGCATCAGCGACGCGTTGTCCACGT
>VGFD01000013.1 GCA_016868975.1 Armatimonadota bacterium
CGCGCGGACCATTTGCTGGAGCCCGCCGAGCGATCGGATCAGCCGGCCGATGGCCGCGTCAAAGATGCGCACGCTGCCGTCGTCGCAGCCGGTGGCGACCCGCTTGCCATCCGCGGACAGCGCCGCGAAGCGCACGCCGGAGGGATGTCCCTCAAAGCGGCGGATCTCCTCACCGACTGATCGCCGGAGGTGAGCACCAGCGTGCCGTCCCGCGAAGCGGACACCGAGGTCACGCTCTCGGTGTGCCCCCGCTGCACGGAAAGCGTCGGCTCGGCGCGCGCGGCGGCGGTCAACACAAGGACAAGAATTACCACCCATCGGGTGCGCTATGACTACAGGTTCTTGTCGAAGAAGTCCTGAACGCGCTGCTTGTATTCCGCCCCGGCCACCAGGTCGTTCTGCACGTGACGCGCGCCGGGCACGACCCAGCGGGTGGTGTTGGCCGGGCGCGCGGCGCTCAGGCGCTCGCTGTGCTGCGGCAGCACGTAGTCGTCGGCGTCGCCGTGGATGAGCAGCAAGGGCTGGGTCATGGTGGGCACCGCGTTGATGGGATCGCGGGGCGCCAGGGGATGCCCGACGTCCCAACCGATTTTGGCGGAGGCGGCCCAGCCCACGTACTTGCTGAGCGGGTAGCCCCGCACGCCGGCGACATCGGCCACCTGGTCCGCCACCGAGGCGTACGGGGAGTCCGAGATGACGGCCTTCACGTCGGGCGAAGCGGCGGCTGCCTCCAGCACGGTGGCGCCGCCCATGGAGAGCCCCATGATGCCGATTTTCGTGGCGCCCAGGCTGGTCTTGGCGTATTCGATGGCCGCCAGCATGTCGTCGCGCTCGTAGAATCCCATGGTGGTGGTGGTCCCGCCGCTCTGCCCCTGGTTGCGCAGGTCGAAGGCCACCAGGTTGTACTTCTCGTGCAGAATGGCGCCGTGGCGGGCCAGGAACTTGCGCTTGTCGTCGCCGTGGCCTTGCAGGAAGATCACCGTCTTGTCGGTGTGCGTGGCGCACGGAACGTACCAGCCCTGGAGGGGCGTGCCGTGGCTGGAAAACGAGATGTCCTGGTAGGCCCAGCCCAGGTCGGCCGGCGTCTCGGCGTGCGCCGCGGTTGACGGCGGCGGGTCCACGTGCAGCGTCTTGAACGCGGGGGACGTGTCCGGATTCCATTTCTCGGGATGTTCGAGCTGGTTGGCGCCGGTCCGGCCCGCGTAGATCCCGTAGCCGGCCAGCACCACGCCCGCGGTGGCCGCGCCAATCGCGGCGCCCAGCGCGGGATGCCCGACCAGCGCGCCGCCCACGGCGCCGATAGCCGTGCCGGCCAGTTCCATGATGCCGACCGTCTTCAAGAACGTGGGATGGCCCAGGTCGAGCCCGCTGATGCGCTGCCGCAGCGTGGCGCTGGGCAGGTCGTCCACGCTGTTTCCGGTCGCGTGGATGTCGATTGGCGCTGGGGCCGCCGGCGTCGGAGCGGTCTTCGCCGCCGCGGGGGGCGGCTGTGCGGCCGCCAGTAAACGGTTCACCATCATGCGCTCCATGATACGCCTCTCCCCCTGGCGTAAATGTTACAAAAATGTTAACAGAAGCGGATCGCGAGCGGTAGGGTCGAAGTGACTGGAACGCCCAGAAGGAGGCTTTTTGAAGCAGATACTGCCGTACTTGCTCCTCATTCCTGGAGGGATGTTTCTAACCCTGGGCGACATCGCTGCCAAGCAGTGGATTGTGGCGTCGGAGAACCGCTGGCTGCTGCTCACGCTGGCTCTCTGGAACGTGGGCCTGGTGCTGCTGGCCTGGAGCTTTAGGTTCAAGAATATCGCCATCGCGTCGGCCATCCTCGTGATCGCCAACATCATCACGCTGGCATTCGCGAGCTGGTGGCTGTTCAACGAGCCGCTCTCGAAGAAGCAGCTCATCGGAATGACGATTTCCATCGTGGGCATCGCCGTCATGGAGTTGGAGTGATCGGGCCTTTCGCACGGAAATAAAAGAGCGCCGTTGCGGCGCTTTCCGCGGCAGGGATTAGCCCTGCGGCTTGATCGGGGTGGTGGGCTGCACGTCGCCGCCGACCTTCACGTGGAGCTTGAACTCCTCGAAGGGCCCCTTGGACTGGCCCTTGCTCAGGTGCAGGACCAGGTCGTCGGTGCCGGCGTTGAGCGCCTTGAACATCATGGTGGTGACCGCCTTGCCGTTCTTAAAGGTGCGGGTGAAGGGCTTGCCGACCTGCTCGAGGACGTTCGCGTTCATGGACTTGACCTGCCAGGTGAGACCAGTGGCCGGCTTGGACTCGAGGGCGACGACCATCACGCCTGCGTTGGGCAGCAGGCCCACGGCGGCATTGGCGTCCACGTCGGTGACGTACACCAGGTGGGTCTTGGGGGCGGCGAAGGCCTGGCTCACGAAGATGGCGAGCGCCGACGCAAGAATCAGGGCAGTAATCAGGGTTCTCTTCATCAAGAGGACACCTTCTTTCGTTAAAGATTGGCCCATCGAAGGCCCGCCCATGTTAGCTCCCGGAGCGGAGAGTCCTGCGCGCCCCCGGGGGGTCAGGTTAAAATTCAGCCGGCGGCGACAGTGGTCTTTCTTCCTGCGGCTGCCTTCTTGCCGGATGCCGCTTTTTTCGCGGGCGCCTTCTTGGGGCTGGCCGCGGCCTTCTTGCTTGCAGCGGACTTTTTCGGCGTGGCGGCGGCCTTCTTGGAGGCGGCGGCTTTCTTCCCCGCCGCGGCCTTCTTGCCACGCGCGACGCGCTTCGCGGGCGCGCCGTCTTCGCCTTCGGCCCCCTTGCCGCGCTTGCCGCGCGGCTCGCGGGGAAGGAACTCGAAGCCGTGCCGTCCGGTCGGTCGCAGCACGAGATACGCCTTGAACGGGCGGCCGTATTTCGAGATGAAGTCTTCAATGAGCGGAGTGCGCTGGTGCTCAATATATTCCATGGTTTCGTCGCGCGTGATCTCGCGCTTGCAAACCAGGCGCGGCAGCACAAACCCGGACTTACGGGTGGGCTCTTTTTCCAGGCATTTTTTCTGGCACTCGAAGGTGGTCGGCGTCTCTATCACAAGACAGTCCGGATCGAACGGGCAGGGGGCCAGCGGCTCGTCGAGCACAGGGAAGACGGTCTCCTCGGCGGGCTCGGTGGCACCGTTCACGTAGTCGGCCACCAGCTCGATCTGTCCCTGCTCGGTCACCTTCAGCACGCCCTTGAAGCCGTCGCCGCGGCGGGTGAGAAAGCCCTCCAGCATCGGCGTCTCTTTGCGCGCCAGCAGCTCGGTTACCGTGGTGCGGTCGAGATAGCGGCCGGACTTTTCCTTCCACAGGCTGAAGGCGCAGGGGCCTTCGCCGCGTCCGGTGTTTCCCTCGCACGCGTAGAAGCGCGCCTTCTCGTATACTTTCCGCTGCTTGCAGAGCGGACAGGTCCCCAGCGGCGGCTCCATGCGGTAGATGTCGTCGTAGTCAAAGGTTTTCGCGTGGTCAATGATTTCCCGCGTATATTCGGCGATTTCCGACATGAAGACGCTGCGCTTGCGGCCGCCCTCCTCGACTTCGCGCAGGTGTTTCTCCATCTCGCCGGTCAGCTCGGCGGACGCAAGCCGATCCACGTGGATGCGCCGCAGCAGGTCAATCAGGAGGATGCCCTTGGCGGTGGCCCGCAGCGCCCGCTCGGCACGCGTCACGTACTGCTTGGCGACCAGGTTTTCGATGACTTCGGCGCGGGTAGCCGGCGTTCCCAGGCCGCGGTCGGCCATCGCCTTGGAGGCCATTTCGTCCTCAATATTTTTCCCGGCGTACTCCATCAGCGTGAGCAGCCGCGCTTCGGTGATGCGGGCCGGGGGACGGGTCTCGTCGGCGTCAGGGTGCGCTTCGGTGTTGCGCACTCCGACGCCGCTGGCATCCCCGGCGTCGCGGACGGCCTGGTCCCCGCGCAGCGGCGGCAGTGCCTTGTCCTCATCCACCTCGCGGCCCCACACCTCGTACCAGCCCGGCTCGACGAGGTAGCGCGAGCGGGTGCGGAACGAGTGGCCCTTGACTTCGGTGACGCGCTCGACGCGCATCCACACCGCGGGCGGGTGGAACGACGCCAGGAAGCGCCGCATGATGAGATCGTAGATTTTCGCCTCGTCGCCGGTCAAGGCGTGGCCGGGATTGTCCCCGGTCGGGATGATGGCGAAGTGGTCGCTGATGCCGGCGTCGTCGAAATTGCGTTTCACATTTTGCAGTCCCTGGCGATGCAGGGTTTTCGCGGCGCTCGAATAGGAGGAATTTCCGCGCGCGAGTCCGGCGATCACCGAATCCACGTGTTGCCGATAGTCGGTGGGCAGGCAGCGAGAATCGGTACGCGGGTAGGTGATTAATTTGTGGGTTTCATAGAGACGCTGGGCGGCGGCCAGCGTGCGGCGGGCGGACATCCCCATGCGGCGGTTGCCCTCGCGCTGCAGGCTGGTGAGGTCGAAGAGCGGCGGCGCGACTTCGTTTGACGTGCGGCGGGTTTCCCGCGCGGTGCCCTGCTGTCCGCGCACCTCGTCGAGAATTCGGTTGAGTTGTTTTTCGTCGGTAATCCAGTCGTCCTTGCGCGGATTGTCCGCTGACGCCTCGAATTTCGGATCAAACCAGGTGCCCTCGTACTGGTGCGTCGGGGCGTCAAAGGTGCCTAGAATTCTCCAGAACGGCTCGGGTCGGTGTTGCAGAATTTCCAGCTCGCGGTCCACAATCAGCGCCAGGGTCGGCGTCTGCACCCGGCCCGCGGACCACGCGGCGTGCTCGGTGCGCAGCTTCATGCGGCGGGTGAGCGCGCGGGTGGCGTTGATGCCGATCAGCCAGTCCGCTTCCGAACGGCACTGGGCCGCCTCGCCAAGGGTGTCCAGCTCCTTGCCCGGGCGCAGGCTCTGAAATCCCTTGCGAATCGCGTCCGCGGTCATCGACTGCAGCCAGAGACGCTGCATCGGATGCTTCGCGTCGAAATACTGGATGATCTCGCGGAAGATCAACTCTCCTTCGCGCCCGGCGTCGCACGCGTTGATGACGGCATTGACGTCGGGCCGCTTGAGCAGCTTCTTCAGCGTGTTGAGCAGTTTCGTCTGGCCCTGCTTGGCCCGCAGCTCGAACGTCTCGGGGATGATGGGGAGGTCCTCGAGCTTCCAGCTCTTGTATGCCGGGTTGATGTCCTCCGGCTCTTTGAGCTCCAGGACGTGTCCGACAGCCCAGGACACGACGAAATCCTTGCTCTCGTAGAAGCCTTCAAAGGCTTCGAAGCCGCCCAACGACCTGGTGATGTCACCGGCGACGCTGGGCTTCTCAGCAATGACGAGGGTCTTGGGCACTGGCAGTTCCTCCACTACGGGCTCATAAGGGCAAAAAGATTCGCGCCGAATTCGAGGTCCCGATGCGACTCCCCTTCTGTTCGATCGGGCAGGGTTCGGGAGGACCTCACCAAACACTCCCCCCGATTCCAACACAAGGAGTTCTATCGGCATGCAGGTCATGAAGTTCGGTGGCACTTCGGTCGGCAGCGGCGAGGGCATTCGCCAGGCGGCGGACATCGTGGCGGACGCCGCCGACCGTGGGAAAGTTCTGGTGGTGGTGTCGGCAGCCTCGAAAGTGACCGATCTGCTCCTCAACGCGGCCACGCAGGCGGCCCAGGGTGGCGCGCCGGAGGAGCTGCATGCTTCCATCGTGGCGCGCGAGCGCGACCTGCTAGGCCAGCTGGGACTGCCCGCGGGACTGGTCGACGACTATCTTGATGCCATCCTCCGCATGCTGGCCGGGCTGGACCTGCTCGGCGAGCTCACACTCCGCTCGCTGGACCGCGTCGCATCGTATGGCGAGCTGATGTCCGCCCGGCTGGTCGCCGCGCACCTCAGCGCCAGCGGTCGGCCCGCCCGGGCCTATCCCGCCTGGGAGCTGGGGATGTTGACCGACGCGGCCTTCGGCTCCGCGCGCATGCTGCCCGAGGCCGAAGAGAGGATGCGCGCCGCATGGCAGGCGCTGCCGGCCGGCGAGATCCCCGTGACGACCGGTTTCATCGGACAGGACGCGGAGGGGCGGGTCACCACGCTGGGCCGCGGCGGCAGCGATCTGTCGGCGTCGCTGTTCGGCACGGCGCTGCACGCCGAGGAGATCCAGATCTGGACGGACGTCTCGGGGATCATGACTTGCGACCCGCGCGCCGTCCCCACCGCGCGGGTGGTGCCGCTGGTGTCTTTCGCGGAAGCCGCCGAGCTGGCGTTCTTCGGCGCCAAAGTGCTGCACCCGCGCACCATCGAGCCGGCGACTCGGGCGGGCATTCCGGTGCGCGTGAAGAACACCTTCCGCCCGCAGGACGAGGGCACGCTCATTCTCCCCGAGGCGCCGGGCAAGCCCAGGGGCCCTCTGGGACTGGCCGCCCAGCGCGGCGTATCGACGGTGAGCATTCAGTCGACGCGCATGCTGGAGGCGCACGGATTTCTGGCGCGCGTGTTCGACGTGTTCGGCAAGCACGGGATTTCGGTGGACGTGATCGCCACCTCGGAGGTCAGCCTCTCGGTGACCGTGGACGCGCCGCAATCCCGCATCGCGGCGGCCCTCGACGCCCTGTCGCAGACGGCCACCACGGCGCTGCGGCCGGGCCGCAGCATCATCTGCATCGTGGGCGAGGGGATCAAGGACACGCCAGGCATCGCCGGCCGCATCTTCACGGTACTGGGTGACGCGGGCATCAACGTGGAGATGATTTCCCAGGGTGCCTCGCAGATCAACACGACGTTCGTGGTGGCGGACGAGCACGCCACGGAGGCTTTGAAGCGCTTGCACGCACACTTCTTCGAGTAAGGAGAAGTGTCCCCGTCCGCGTTCATTTTCGTGCATCCGCGGATTGGCGGATGCGGCCCACGTGCATCCGCGGATCGGAGGATGTAGTTATAACCACCCATCCGTGACGCCGGACACGCCGGATCCGACCGATGGTCTATATTCTTCCGTCGGAAACCCGATTCACCCCGGCCCCAACCGTGATATGATGCGATTGGTCGCGGGTACAGACGCCGCGGAAGCACGAACAGAGAAACACCGACCGTGCGCGTCAGGTAAGGAGAATCGGCGACGGCCAGGCGTGCCGAGATGGTCCATGGGGCAGCAAGGAGGCTGGACGTATGGCCAGGAGAACCGAAGGCGGCATGGACGCACCGCGATTTAAGCGCACGCACGACGACGAGGCTCTCAACTTTCACCAGAAGCTGGAAGCCCTGCAGCGCGAGGGATTCACCCTTCTCCCTCGCATCGGCGGCACCCAGCCCATGGTCTTCTCCGAGGCAAACGGCAGAATGGTGGCGATTCTCATCGACGCGGACGATCGCGTCTGGACTTATTCGGAGCGAGAGGGACTGGTATGTGAGGAGCCCACCTGAACCCAGGGCTTCCGACATCAAACAAAATGGCGCCCCCCGACTCACGCCGAGGGGCGCCGTTCCTTTTCAAAGGGCCGGGATCTACATCATGTCCATCCCGGGATCGAAGCCGCCGGGCGCGCCGTGGCTGTGGCCGCCGCCCATCTTCTCATCCTTCGGCCTCTCGGTGACCAGCGTCTCGGTGGTAAGCACCATGGCCGCGATGCTGGCCGCGTTCTGCAGGGCAGAGCGGGTCACCTTGACCGGGTCCACGATGCCGTCCTTGATCATCTCGGTATAGGTGCGCTCCATCGCGTTGAAGCCCTGGCCGCGGGGAAGGGTCTTGACCTTCTCCACCACCACCGAGCCTTCCACGCCGGCGTTGTTGGCGATCTGGCGCAGCGGCTCTTCAAGGGCGCGGCGCACGATCGAGAAGGAAACCTTCTCGTCGGGATCGTCCACCTTGACCTTGTCGAGCGCGGGGATGGCATTCACGAACGCCACGCCGCCGCCGGGCACGATGCCCTCTTCCACCGCGGCGCGGGTCGCCGAAAGGGCGTCCTCGATGCGGTGCTTCTTCTCCTTCAGCTCGGTCTCAGTGGCCGCGCCGACCTTGATGACCGCCACGCCGCCGGCCAGCTTGGCCAGCCGCTCCTGCAGCTTCTCACGGTCGTAGTCGGACTCGGTTTCCTTGACCTGGCGCTTGATCAGCTCGATGCGCGCCTGGATCTCCTCGTTCTTGCCGCGGCCCTCGACAATGGTGGTTTCCTCTTTCGTCGCCTTCACGCGCGCGGCGCGTCCCAGCATGTCGAGGGTCACCTTGTCGAGCTTGATGCCCAACTCGTCGCTGACCACCTGGCCACCCGTGAGAATGGAGATGTCCTTGAGCATTTCCTTGCGGCGGTCGCCGAAGCCCGGCGCCTTCACGCCCAGCACCTGGAGGGTGCCGCGCAGCTTGTTCACCACCAGGGTGGCGAGCGCTTCGCCGTCCACGTCCTCGGCAATGATGACCAGCGGCTTCTGCATCTGCACGGTCTTCTCAAGGATGGGGAGGATGTCGGCCACCGCCGAGATCTTCTTCTCGGTGATGAGGATGTAGGGCTCGGAGAGTTCGGTCTCCATGCGCTCCGGATCGGTCACGAAGTACGGGGAGATGTAGCCCTTATCGAACTGCATGCCCTCGACGTGCTCGAGGCTGGTGGCCATCGTCTTGGACTCTTCCACCGTGACCACGCCGTCCTTGCCCACGTTCTCCAGAGCCTCGGCGATGAGCTTGCCGATGCTGGCGTCGTTGTTGGCGGCGATGGAGGCCACCTCGGAGATCAGCTCGCGGGACTCGACCGGCACGGCCATCGTCTTGATCTCTTCGACGACGGCTTCCACCGCGCGCTCGATGCCGCGCTTGATGAGCATCGGGTTGGCGCCGGCGGTGACGTTCTTCATGCCTTCCTTGATGATGGCCTGGGCCAGCACGGTGGCGGTGGTGGTGCCGTCGCCGGCCACGTCGTTGGTCTTCGAGGCCACCTCGCGCAGCAGCTGCGCGCCCATGTTCTCGAAGGGATTCTCCACCTCAATCTCCTTGGCGATGGTCACGCCGTCGTTGGTGATGGTGGGCGAGCCGAACTTCTTGTCGAGCACCACGTTGCGGCCCCGCGGCCCCAGGGTGATCTTGACCGCGTTCGCCAGGGTGTCGATGCCCCGCTCCAGGGCCTTGCGCGCTTCCGCGTCAAAAAGGATTGCCTTGGCTGCCATGGTTGTCTTCCTCCTCGTTATTGTCAAGGGTCGGCACGGGGCCGACGCCTTCAAAGTCTCCGCGGCGTCATTCGCCGCCATTTACCGCCTGTTTGAGACAGGCTCAGTGGTCCGCGCCCGGGGCTCTGTCTCATGATCAGTAAGACTTGCCCCAAATCGGTTCGATCGTGTCGCGCGACACTCAGTCAAAAACCGCCAGGACTTCGCGCTCCTGAAGAATCACGTAGTCTTCGCCATCGATCTTGACCTCGGTCCCCGAGTACTTGCCGTAGAGAACGGTGTCGTCCACCTTGACCTCCAGGGGGAGTTTCTTGCCCTCGTCGGTAACCCGGCCGCTGCCCACGGCGATGACCTTGCCGCGGTTGGGCTTCTCCTTCGCGCTGTCGGGCAGGATGACGCCGCCGCGGGTCGTCTCTTCCTGCTCCAGAGCCTTGATCACGATGCGGTCCCCAACGGGACGAATGGTGGTTGCTGTGGCCATTGCTGAAAGCTCCTTGCCAAAATGGGTCAGAGAGGATTTGTGGAGATCCCCACAATTCCTTCCGCCGGTTTACCCCGATTTGAGACCATTTTAGACCCCGGCCATAGCACCCTCCGGCGGGCTTGTCAAGACCTTGCGCACCCTCCGGGCGCGTGTTATCATCGACCCGTTGGCAACGCCCCCCCTCTACACGGACGGAGCCGCGCCACGCCCGAAAACTTTATACTTCCCTGCAGTGTGCGTATTATTCATTTGTGCGGTATTGAGCCAACACCGACACATCGGGGATTGTACTCCGGCCTCTTGTGACACGCCCTCACAATGGAGCAATCCTCCTGCCGCCCTCGCGCGGAAGGAGAGGGAGTCCTGAACGGGTCCGGGCAAGAGGAGTCCCCACCTGCTAAGGCAGGTTCAATTACCCTGGATATACGGCATTGCGGGGATTTTTATTTTCCGTCGAGGTCGCGCAGGGCGTCCAGCGCGCGCTCGCTGATGGCAATGAGGGTGGCGCGGCCGGCCGCGTGCATCGACGAAGTGGCGAAGCGCCGATATTCCCGACAGCGGATAAAGGAGGCGCGCGCCCGCTCGGTTTCCCCGAGCTGGAGCTGGCACAGGCCAGTGTAATATTCGGCCAGCGCTCGGGTGGTGCACTCCGGCTCCCCGGGAAACTCGCGGACCACCGCCTGGAAGGCGGCTACCGCGTCGCGCAGGGCATCCTGGCGCGCCGCGCCCTTCTTCTCAAAGGCCGGATCGTAATATCGCTCGCGGGCGTAGAAATACTGGGCAAGCGCGCTCTCCTGGCGAGGAATCTCCAGGCCGGCCCGCGCGCAGCCGACCAGAAGCAACAGCGCCGCCACCACGAAGATCTTCACGAAAATCGCGCGACGATCTCCGCGATGCACTCCTGGGCGGCGTGGCTGAGCGCGGACGCCGCTTCCAGGGCCGGCTTGCGCCGTCGCAGGTCGAGCAGAATCGGGGAGAGATTGCGCAGGTGCGTCTGCGTCGTGCAGAGATGCGCGTTGTGACCCTCGATAAACAGCCACAGGATGTTGTTGATCTGGCGCGACCAGTACTGCGCGTCATTGGTGCGGCGGCACAGCTTGTTGGTGGGAAGGTAGCCGGCGCACACGCCCGGCTTGAACTCGTGCACGCCGCAATAGAAGAATCCGTCCGCGCGATGTTCGAGAAATACACACTGCCGCCGACCTTCGTGCTCGGTCTTGCGCAGCACGCGGTTTCCCTCGTTCCACGAAAATCGTCCGGGGACGGTGTAGCGCTCGATCAAATCGGCCTCGGAGAAATTCAAGTTCTGGGCCAGCCGCGCGATGTCCGTCGGGGTGATTTCCACGGCGTAGTGGCGGCAGCATTCCCCGCACAGGAAGCAGGGGGGATTTTCGTCCTCGAGCGCGGCCGCGACGTCCGCGGTCTCCCAGCGCGCCACCAGGGAAAGGAGCGCGCGGACCGGGGCCACCAGGCGGGGATGCTCTTGCAGGGGCAGGCTGCACTGGGCGGGCGCGCCCTGATGCACCAGACTGGCCAGCACCAGCTCGGGAAAGACGGTTAGGCTGGCCAGGCTGCTGGTCGGCGCGGCCTTGACCTCCGGCGCCGGAGGCGGCTCCGCGTGACGGCCGTTCCCGTTGGGCGACGGCCTGGGATGCTCGGGCGCGATGTCCTGAAAGGCGATGGCCTGGTCCAGCTCGCGCACCTGCTGCCACAAACCCTCCAGCAGCGCGGTCTGGGTGGCCGCGTCGGCCTCGCTCAATTCCACCATCCCGGCGAGGTCGTTCACCACGCCGCGGGCCTCCATGAACTGGCGGTACGCCTTCCCGAAGGTCGGGTCGACGGCGAAGTCGTTCTTGATTTCCTGGAGGATTTTCGCAAGGCCGTTGGCGACCTGCGTGAAGCGGTTCTCTCGGGCCTCGTCCTCCAGCCGCACCCGCTCCACGAAGGCCACCATGCGGGAGTGCCAGGGGCGGCCCACCGCGTCGATCTCGATGCGGACAGGCCCGTCGGAGGCGACGGCCACCACGTTGCCCTGGATGCGGATCTCGGTAAGGTGCTCGACCAGGGTGCCGGGCGGCTTCACGCACATGGGGGAGACGGGCATGAAGGCGCGGCACGAGAAGGGCCGATTTTCATACACGGCGCAGCGGGTCATCAGCACCCCGGACGTCTCCCGGAGAAACACGCAGCGGCCCTCGTCGCGCTTGAGGTAGCCGTCCTCGGGATTCCAGGTGGGCGCCTCGCGCATGTAGCGGGTGCGGAACTCCTCGTCGGAGTGGCCCATCTGGCGGGCCAGCCGGAAAACCTCTTGGGAGGTGACCAGCACGTCCTCGCGGCGGCAGCACTCGCCGCAGGAGCTGCACACGTGGGGGAAGAGGGCGTGTCGCTCGGCCTCCACCAGGGCGCTCACGAAGCCTTGCGCGGCCTCGCGCAGCTCGTCCACCTCGTTGTAGCGGAGCACCTGGGACTCCTCGCCCCAGCGCACCGTGACTGTGCCCCTGGAGACGTCCAGGACGGTGTTCTCGTCGATATGCACCTGCCGATTATAGCATCCGGGGGACCTGGAGGCACGGGTCGGCACAGCCGACACCACCTCATTTGTGAACGGCCTGCTGCGCGGCCTGTTTCCACGGGTTGATCGCCCTGGCGGGCTAGAGGGGGGCTCGAGTGGGCAGGTGCGCCGCGTGACCCTGGCGCGGCCCCAGCGTCCCTTCATGCGGGAATTTTGCGAGGCGCGGTTACGCCACCCACGCTCAAAAAAATTCGCAGAGCCGCGTCGGGCCAGCAGGAAAATTCCGAAAAGGCGGCAAAGCCGAAACCGCCGGACCGCCGTACCGTACCGCCGTCCAGGGGGGCATCACGCGTGAGCGTATCGACCACGACGAGGAGGAAGCAGCCGTGACTGGGAAGGACGAACCGCGTCGCGCGCGCCTGCACAAAGCGTGGCAAGAGAGCACCCAGCCTCATGAGGAGATCCGCGCCACCGATGCGGTGGCCTTTTTTCGGAGCCTCGGCGAAACGGCTGCCGAAGGCAAGTCCCCCCGCTACCGATCCGTGCGCACCCGGGAGATTCTCGACAACTGCTACTACACGCACGTGACCAGGGAAGTCCCCCGCGCTCGCGGCCTCCGCGCCCCCCGCAAGGAGGAATAGTCAGGCACAGCCGACGCCACCACCTCGTGGCGGCTCTCTCGAAATAAAGCGGACCGCGCTGTGTCGCGGCCCGCTGGGATGGCAGATGGCTCTCAGTGGTCTGGTAAGAATTCGTGGGAGCGTGTCGCGCGACACGCCCGGGTCAGCTGACGTCCCGTTAGGCGACGCTACTCACCGGCGATTGCGCAGGAAGCCTGGCACTTCGTACTTGTTCTGCGCCGCTTGCGCCTGCGCAAAGGGACGAACCATGGGCACCTCGGTGCGCAGCGGCTCGGGGACAAGGTCAGAGGAGATCACCGGCACTTCTCCGCTGTCCGTGGCCGGCAGGAAGCCGCTGGCCACCACGGTGATGGTGATCTCGTCCTCGGGCTTGTCGCCGCGATTTTCCTCGACCACCACGCCGTAGATGATGTTGGCTTCCGCGTGCGCCGCCGACGCGATGACGCGCGCCGCCTCGTCGACCTCGTGGAGGCTGAGGCTGGCGCCTCCGGTAACGTTGAACAGGATGCCGCGCGCGCCCTGGAACGAGTTTTCCAGGAGCGGGCTGGAAATGGCCGCGCGCGCCGCGTCCACCGCCCGCTTTTCGCCGCGTCCCTTGCCGATGCCGATGAGCGCCGAGCCGGACTTCTGCAACACCGTCTGCACGTCCGCGAAATCCACGTTGATGCGGCCGCGCACCGTGATGATGTCGGAGATGCCCTGCACCGCGGCGCGCAGCACCTCGTCGGCGAGGCGGAAGGCGTCCACCATGGTGGTTTTCTTGTCGGTGACGCACAGCAGGCGATCGTTGGAGATGGTGATCAACGCGTCGACCTTGTCACGAATTGCCAGGATGCCTTCTTCCGCCGCACGGCGCCGCCGGCTGCCCTCGAACGAGAACGGCTTGGTGACGATGCCCACGGTAAGCGCGCCCACTTCCTGGGCCACCTCGGCGACCACCGGCGACGCGCCGGTGCCGGTGCCGCCGCCCATGCCGGCGGTGATGAACACCATGTCGGCGCCTTCCAGCAAAGCACGAATATCGTCGCGATTTTCCTCGACGGCCGTCTTGCCCATCTCGGGATCGGCGCCGGCGCCCAGGCCCCGCGTGGTGTGCGAGCCGATGTGCAGCCGCTGATCCGCGTCGCACAGGAAGAGCGCCTGGGAGTCGGTGTTGACCGCGAGAAATTCCACGCCCTGCAGGCCGCCCTGCACCATGCGCGTGACTGCGTTGCAGCCGGCCCCGCCCACGCCCACCACTTTGATGCCCGCGCTGGGCAGGAAGGACTCGAGACTGCGCTCGGAGGTACCAAACGGCGCGTCCCACTCATCCGTCTGGGGACCCTCGGCGGGAGCCGCCTTGTGCTGCGCGGTCGGCTCGGGACGGGCCGCATGGACGGTGGTCGCCTCGCTTCCAGCGCCGGCCGACGGGCGCGTGCCCGATGCGGGGGGCTCGTCGGCGCCCTGGCGGCGCTCCGCCAGGCTCAGAAAAAGGTCGAGCTTTTCCAGCCCGGACATTTCGCTGGACTGTTGCTTGTTGCGCTCCTCGGACATGAGTGCCCTCCTGCTCTAAATTGCCGTTCCCTGGGGACCTCGCACAGAGCGCTGCGCAGGGTGGACGCGCGCGCTGCTTGAACGTTTTTCAGGGTTGCATGTTCGATGGCGCGGGAGGGATTCCTCTTGAATTTTCAACAAGTTATCCACATGTTTTCCCGACCGGGCCTGGATTTATTAAAGCTCCCGCTCCCTCCCGGCAGTCATCTGTCCTGGGGGATATCACCAGGCCGGCTCCAGGATCGCGCTCATCGATCCCTTGCACCGCGGGATCCGCGGATCCGCGCCGTAGGCGTGGATGCGATCCCGCTCCAGCTCGGCGCGCTCCAGGGTGGTGGTGATGACGATGACCCGGCCGGTGGTGTCCACCTCGACCGCCATGAGATACGCCTTCACCACGTCGTACCCGAAAATGTGCTGCAACATCTCGATGACGTACTCGTAGGTGTGGTCGTCGTCGTCGAGGAGCACCACGTTGTAGGGCGGCTGGTGCTTGACCTTCACTGCCTGCTCCTCGCCCAGGTCGGGGAGGGGAGGCGCTACCGGGGACAACGGGCGCTGACCTGACGGACCGCAGAATCGAACAATTTTAACATCCTATTCACGTCAAGTTTACGTCATGTTTACTCGGCGAGCCTTTCGGATTGGCCGGGAACCCGCTAGAATGCCTGCCACGGGGATGGTTCCGGCACGCATCGAGCCCCGGTGCGGTCGGCTCCCCGGTTCGACGAGGAGGAATCGATGCGGAACGCTGCTGGCCGCGATGAGTCCGCTCACGAGCGGGCCGCGCGCCGCATCTCTTGCGAGGTGACGCTCATCGCGCACACGCGCCGCGCGTCACGCCCCACCCTGGGCCGCCTGCGCGCCCTGGCCACGATTCGTACGCGCACCGTTATCGTCGTACTTCCGGAGTCAGCCGGTTCCCCCGAGCCGATCAACGTCACCCGCTGGAGCGAACTGGTGCGCTAAGTGGCGCGCGACAACGAAGCGGCACGATCAAACCGATTTGGGGCGCAGTGGTCCGCGGCGCAAGTCTGAGCCCCGGGCCGGGACCACTAAGCCCAGGGAAGCGCGAAAGCGAACTCGCTCCCCTCGCCGGGCTTGCTGTGACACCAGATCATGCCGCCGTGCGCCTCGACCACCTTGCGGCAGATGTACAGCCCGATCCCGGTCCCCCCGTAGCGCCGCGTGAGCGACGCGTCCACCTGGTAGAAGCGCTCAAAGATCCGCTCCTGCAGTTCCTCCGCCACGCCGATCCCCTCGTCCCGAACCGTGACGCGCATCGAGCGCAGGCGCTCGTCCGCCGCCAGCGAGACGGTCACCGTCCCGCCCGGCTCGGAGAATTTCCGCGCGTTGTCGAGCAGGTGCGCCACGCAGTGCATCAGCTTCTCGCGGTCGCCCGGCACCACGAACGGATCGTCCGTGTGGGGAAGGTCGAGCACCAGGCGCGGCGCGTTCGACTCGTAGTCGTACGAATGCTGAAAGAGCCGCACGAGGTGCGCCAGATCGACCTCGCGCACGATGAGGTTCTCGCGCAGCATCTCGATGTCGTTCACGATGAAAATGTCGTCGACCAGCCGCTTGAGCCGCGCGGTGTTGGAGGACATGGAGTCGAGAAACTCGCGCCGCGTCTCCTCGTCGAGCTCCATGCCGCTGCGCAGGATGTCGAGGCCGCCCTGCACGATGGTGAGGGGCGTTCGCAGCTCGTGGGACATGATGTTGATGAACTCGGTGCGCTTTTCTTGAAGCTGCTGGATGCGCTCCAGGTCGCGCTCGGTGCGCTCCTGGAGCCGCACGTTTTCAATGGCGATGGCCGCCATGTTGGCCAGTGACAGGCACAGGGGGACGTCCTCGGCGGTGTAGCGGCCTCCGCGCCGGTTGATGACCTGAAGGGTGCCGATGGTGTGGTCCTTGGTCTTGAGCGGCAGGCAGATCATGTTGGAAGTGCGGTGGCCGGACGCGTCGTCGCCCTTGGTCGAGAAGCGGGGGTCGGAGTACGCGTCGTCGGCGATCACCACCTCGCCCTGCTGCGCGACCCAGCCGGCGATGCCCTCCCCGAGCTTTAACAGGACGTTTTGCAGGGCGTCGCGGAACGGGCTGTCGATGGCCGCGAACCCGAGCATCTGGGTCACCGGATCGAGCAGCATGATGGAGGCGTCTTCGGCCAGCATCATCTCCTTGGCGCCGTCTAGAATGCGGTACAGCAGGCCGGTAAGATCCGTGGAGACGTTGAGGTTGATGCAGATGTTGAGCAGCCGCTCAAGATCCTCGGGACCGTGGGCCGAGCGCTGGTCGCGGGGAACGAGACGGGCGCCGACCGGGGGCGCGACGAACAAAGGGCTTTGGGCGGACCCCGAAGCCGGATCGGGCGAAGCGACGCTCTGCGGGCCGGTGGGCAGCTCCCGCATCTCTCCCTGCATAGGCGTGCTAAATTATAGCCGGTGCCCGTGGATTTGCCAACCTGACGGTGCTTGAGGTATAATGGATGCGCCGTGAAACCTCACAAGGAGCGTGCTCGGCAAACGACGACCGACTCCTCGTGCCGCCCGGTGCGAGACACCAGAGAGAGACAGCGGTCGACCTGTCAAGGATGATGGGGGAACTCGCAAATGGTTGAATCTACCCGGAATACCCCGACGCCGGCCGCCCAGGCCGCGCTCGCCGCCTCCCGCAATCAGGAAACCCGCAAGAATACTCGCGCCTCGCAGGAAGCGCTGCAGCCCGATCCGCCGCCGCCGCGCGCGGATGCTGTCAGCGCGCCTCCCCGGCAGCGGCCCGACGCGCCGCCTCCGGCCGACGCGACCCGCGCCTTCCCCATCGATCCGGAGGCCGCGCTGGCCGCCCGCGCCGTGGTGACGGAGGCCCAGTCGAGGGCCAGGCGGCGGCGCCTGGCAACGCGCAGGAGGGCGTCACTTCCGACGCGGAGTCTTTCCGCGCGCAGCGCCGCGGCGCCGTGAGCGACAGCCTGCTCGACTCGCGGCAGCGCTTGCAGAAGCAGCGCGAGGCCGAGGACCGCCTGCCGCGCGCGGTGCGGGAAGGCCCGCTCGCCCAGGACGAGTTCCGCGCGCGCCGCCAGGGCGTGGATGCCAACGAGCAGGCGCGCCGCACGGATCCGTACGTCGACCATCCCGGTCAGGCCGGGGAGCCTCCGCCCAGCGCGCTGGCTCGCCAGGGGACTTCCCGCGAGCGTCTCGCGGTGGAGGACGAGGTGCAGGGCGAAGCCACGCAGGCGCCGCCTTCCTCGCGCACCAGCCTGCCGGGGCCGGCGCCGTCCGCCGCGCCCACCACGACCGCGCCGCTGGGGACCCGAGCGCCCGCGAGAAATTGCTCCGCCCGATCGAGGTCCGCGGGCCAGCGCGTCGCCGCCCCCGGGAGGCAACGTCCCGCCTCCGCCTCCACCTCCGCCCCGTCCGCAAGACAAGCGGCCGGCCGGAGAAAAGATTGGCGGCCTCGCTTAAATCCGCTTAAATCCAGCCCCGCTTGTGTAGCGTGTCGCTGATGGCGCGCGCCATGTAGTCGAAACCCGTCGCGTTGGGGTGGATGGGATCGATGAAGTAACGGCCGTCGCGGGCGAACATCTCGTCGAGATCGAGGTAGGCGTTTCCCGTCTCGTCGGCGATCTTGCGGACCGCCGCGCGGTAGCGGTCGTATCGTTCCTGGTGCGGGTCGAGCCACTTCTCCGCGCCCGGCATGTCGGGCTTGCGCGCGAGATTTAAATAAATGACGTGCCCTTTGCGCTTCCGCATGATCTCCGCAAACGCGCGCATGTTGGCCTCGTAGTCCTCCAGCGACACGCGCGGAACGCGCTCGCGGTGCACGTCGCGCGGGCCGGTGGGCATGCGCGAGGCGAGGCTGGCGCGCCTCAGATACAGGTAAAGCCGGCTCTGGTAAAGCCACGGTTGCAGCGGTGTGGCGTCCCCGGCCCGCTCGCGGTCACTGGACGCCTCGGTCGCCGGGTCCGCATAGATGAACCCCACCACCAGCACGTCCGGCGCGTACCGCAGCCCGCCGTCGCGGAGCAGGTGCAGTCCCTGGAATGAGCTGTAGCCCGGGACTCCCCCGTTGATGATCTGCACGTCGCGGCCCGGCGCGCGGCGCTGAAGAAGGCGCTGCAGCACGGCTTCGTACGTCTGATCCTGGGCCACGCCGTAGCCGTAGGTGATGGAATCCCCCAGGCAGAGCACCCGATACCCGTTGGCGGGTTTCTCCACCGGGATGTCGTCGTTGCGGAACCCGAGCGCGTTGGAGCGCACGTGGAAGACGAGGTCCTGATCGGCCACCACGTCCTTGTCGAGGTTGGGGCGCAACGCCCAGAAGCGCAGCGGATCGGGGCGGAACTCACTGAAGCCGGCCGTGCCGGTGGCGACGTCCTCGTCGACGAACTTGCTTGCCACCATCTCGCCGGCGAGCAGCAGCATGGCCAGCACGACCGCGGCCCGCACGACGGCGCGAGCGACACGCCGCGCCCCCGTGCCGCCGCGCGAGCGCTCGGTCAGCAGGGAGACGCGCGTGGACATGCCGGGATGTTAGCCTAGCACCGCCGGTATTTCAATATCTACTGAGGGATTCGGGTGTCCTGCGAGAGGACGCTGAGCAGGCGGTCGCGCTCGGTGACCGGCAGATCCACGAACTGCAGGCCGGCCAGGCTGCGGCCCTGAACGCGCGAGGGCTCCACCCACGCGACCCGGCCCAGCGAGTAGAACGGCTGTTCTTGCAGCGGCAGCCGCAGGTACAGCATGTCGCCCGGCGACAGCGATTTGTCGGCGCGGACCTTGATGCCGCCGCCGCCGATATCAAGAGTGACCACCTGGCCGCGGGCCGGCTGCGGGACACCGTCCTCGCCGAGCACTTGATACTCCACCGGCATGCTGCGCACGTAGCGCTTGTAGCGGCGATTTTCGACCGGGACCGCGGGCTGCTCGGCGCCCGTGGAGAGCGATTTCAGATGGGTCTCCAAACCGCGGCGGTCCACCTCCGCGAGGTGCTCGAAGCGGATCACCGCATGGCTCGCTCCGCCCTGCTTGCGGCAGCCGTGCACCGTTCCGCGGACGTGCAGCGAGCCCAGGGTGGGGAGGGTCACGTTCACCATGATCCGGGTGCCGCGCGGCAGCGTCGTCTCGGATTTCAGGCGCAGGCCCAGCGCGTCTTGATGGAGCGCCGCCACCTGGCCGCGGCCTGGCGTCCAGTCCCCCTGGCGCGCGATCTGGAACCAGCAGGGCGCTTCCTCCGGCAGGCAGGTCTCCGCCCAGGCGTGCGGCATGCGGCGCTTCTTCGTGGATTCGGACATGGTTGTTCTCCCTTCGTTCCCCTTCGGCTGGAGAGTTCCAGCCGTTCCTTGAATTTCCTTCTACACGAGGATTGCAGTGGAACGGGGAAGAAGCCGCCAACCACTTAGCCTGATATGGAGGCCACGCCGTTGTTGTCCAACGCATCCGAGTCACAGGTCGCGTTTCTGTCCCCCGCCTCGTGGGATCTGCTCCACCGAATGATCGACGAGCACCACGCGATGATCACGGACCCGACGGTCGTGACCGACGAGATGATCGAGCGGATGAAATCCGACATGAAGGACGCCGGCGCGGTCTTCGGCGGCCGTCTGCTGAGTCCGTTCCTGCGGCCGAATTTTCTCACCCGCAGCCAGTTCCGCTACGTGGCCGCCGCCATCCGCGAGACCATGGCCGCCATCCGCGTGGTCGAGGAGCGCGCCTTGAGCGACAGCGCGTTTCTGCAGCGCATGGGCGTGACCGAAGCGGAAGCGAAGCTGATCGCCATCGAGCCGGGCCTCGCGCGATTTTCCTACAAGTCCCGCATGGACACGTTTCTCACCCCGGAGGCATTCAAATTCGTGGAATACAACGCCGAGTCGCCGGCCGGCATCGCTTACGGCGACCGCCTGCAGGAAATCGCCTACGAGTTTGAGCCCACCCGCCGCATGCGCGAGCGTTACAAGATCTCCATGGCGCAGAGCCGCGAGGAGGTTCTCGCCACCCTGCTCGCCGCCTGGGAGGAGTGGGGCGGAAAACACAAGCCGCGCATCGGCATCGTGGATTACCTGGACGTCCCCACGGTCACGGAATTCCACATGTTCGGCGAGTACTTCGAGTCGCGCGGCTACCAGACGGTGGTCTTCGATCCGCGCAATCTCGAGTATCGTGACGGCAGGCTGATGGCCGGCGACTTCCACATCGAGATGCTTTACCGCCGCGTGCTGGTCAACGAGCTTTTGGAGCGCATCGACGCCTGCAAGGCCCTGGTTGACGCGGTGCGCGACCGCGCGGTGTGCATGGTCAATCCCTTCCGCGCCAAGCTGCTGCACAAGAAATTGTTGTTCGCGGTGCTCTGGGCGCCGGACATGCAGCAGCACTTCAGCGAGGCGATGCGCGAGACCATCCGCAAGCACGTCCCCTGGACAGTGCGCGTGGCCGAGGGACGCGTAATCCACCACGGTGATTCGGTGGACCTCGTGGAGTTCGCCCGCGCCAACCGCGACCGGCTGGTGCTCAAGCCCAACGACGAGTACGGCGGCAAGGGCGTGCAGATCGGCTGGGAGAGAACCGAGTCGGAGTGGGACGCCGCGCTGCAGACCGCGCTCCACGAGCCGTTCGTGCTGCAAGAGCGGGTGCCGGTGGCGCGCACCGAATTTCCGGACATCGCGCGCAACGTGGCTCCTCGCGTGGTGGATCTCGATCCGTTCATTTTCGGGGATCGGGTGACCGGCTGTCTTACCCGCCTGTCGGACACCTCGCTGTGCAACGTAACCTCTGGCGGTGGTCAGACCCCCACGCTTATCGTCGAGGACGAGTAGGGCCCGTTTCCGCGGTCAGGCGCTTGCGCAGCGACGCCACGTCGCGCGCAATAAGCGGCTCCTCGAGGGTCTGTCGGATTTTCTGCTCCGCGTAGCGCACTTGGTTGGGGTTGGCGCCGAAACAGCGGCCGATTTCGTGCAGCGACATATCCGTGAGCGTGCGCGCAAGGTACATGGCGATCTGGCGGGCCTTGTTGATTTTCTGCCCGCCGCGCCCGTTCACGATGTCACGCGCTTCCATCTTGAAGTGGCTGGTGACCACCTCCACCACGTCATCCAATGACAGGGAGGCCTGCGCGGGCGGTGCTCCGTCCAGAATCAGGCGGGGAATGTCCTGGCACCCCGCGCGCTGGTGCGCCTGCACCTTGAGCAGCGCGGCTTCCAGCGCGCGCACGTCGGTTTCCACACGACGGGCAAGCTGATAGACCACCTCGCGCGACACCTCGAGATCCAGCCGCCGTGCCATGGTCTGCACGATTCGCCGCCGGGTGTCCAGCTCGGGATAGTTAATCTCCACCACCAGCCCGCCGGACAGCCGCGACGTAAGCGCCTCGCCAATCCCCACCAGTTCAAGCGGCGGGCAGTTTGCCGTGAATACCACCTGGCGGCCGCGCCGCGCGAGGTGGTCCACGATGCTCAAGATCTCTTCCTGGGTGCGCACCCGATTGCCCCACAGGTGCACTCCGTCCACCAGCAGCACGTCGACGCTGCGATACTTCGCGTTGAACAGGCGCACGGTGTTTTCGGCGATGGCGTTGACCAGCTCGTCGCTGAAGGCATCCGCCGAAATCAGAGCCACGGTGCGATCCGGGCGGCGCGCCCGCATCTCCTGCGCGACGGCTGAAACAAGGTGCGTCTTGCCGAGGCCGGTCTTGCCGTACAGGTAGAGGGGATTGTTCACCACGCCGGGCGCTTCGCACGCGCCTCGGCAGGCGGCCACGGCAATGGCGTTGGACTCGCCTTCGGCGAAGTTGTCGAAGCACTTGTCCGCGGCCGCGCTGTGGCGCTCGAAGCCGCCCATCAGCAGGAACGCGGATTTCAGCTCCGCGAGGCGCTGCAGGTAGGCGTCTTCAATTTCGCGTGGCGATGCCGCAGGCGCAACGGACAACAGGGCGGCCGCCGCCATTCTGCGGGCGCCTTCCGTGATGGGTGGCATGGAATGCTGGGTCCCCCTGGACGAAGTCGAGACGTGCGGGCCAGCGGCGGCCAGAGTGAGGCCGTGGAGTGAGTGCGGGGCTGGCTCGAGAAAAAGTCTTCTCCCGGCTCCGGCCGAATCCTCTTCATCGAGCGCTCATTTTTTGCTTTCTCTGAAATGACGGAAACAGGCATGGTGGAAGGCTTCCGTGGAGGCCATGTAGAATGCGGGGCGCAAGCATGGCAGGACAAGAATTCAAGGAAGCGCTGCAAGCCGAGCTGCACCGCCGCGTCGGCGTCCTCTCCGCCGAAGGGGACGCTGCCTTCGGGCATTTTGACGAGCGCGACTGGGCGGTGGTGGTCGTGTTGTTTCTTGCGGTGCCCATCCTGTTGATCTGGTGGCTGGCATGAGCGGGGAGCTGCAAGCGCGCATCCGCGAGGAAGCGGTGGTGGGGCGTCTCCCGCTCTTGCGCGAGGAGCGCGAGTACAGCATGCGCAGCCTCATGTCGACCGGGTTTGCGTACGCGGTGGCCACCTGGTGCTTCCTCATCGGCGGCTACTCCGCGAAGTACGTGGGCGCGGTGCAGGGCGTGGCCACGCTGGTGGCGGGCTGCGTGGTGGGCGTGACGCTGAGCGCCATTGCCGCCGCCCTGGCCTGCAACCGCTACGGGCTCGAGCAGATCGACTTCACCAAGACCTGCTTCGGCCAGCGCGGCGCCCGGCTCATCTTGATCTTCTACTACATCAATCAGGTGGGCTGGAGCGGCATCATCCTGGTGATGTCGGCGCTGGCGCTGCAGAACGTGCTGGGCCCGGAAGGATTGGGCTGGACGCTGCCGGCGCACACCACCAACATCGTGGTGCTGGCCAACGTGATCATTGCGTACGCCATCGTGGTGCGCGGGGTGCACGTGCTCAACGTGTGGAACGCCGTCGTGACGCCCGGCCTCGTCATCGTGTGCGCGCTGCTGTTCTATGCGATCTTCAGCCAGCACAGCTGGAGTCACCTCGCGTCGCTTCCGCCCATCGAGCCGACCGACGACCGCCTGCTCAATTACGCCCTGTCCTTTGAGTTCGGACTCGGCGCGGGTTTCTCATGGTGGCCCGGGATCGGCTTCCTGGCGCGCAACACCGACACCCAGCGCAACGCGTTCTATCCCCAGGTTCTCACCATGGGGCTCGCGATGGGCGTGATCTGCTGCTCCGGGCTGTTCGCCGGACTGCTCTTCAAGGTCGACGATCCGTCCCGCTGGATGATGATGGTGGGCGGCAAGTGGTTCGGCATGGCGGCCCTGCTGCTCATCCTCATCGCGAACATCTCGGCGAGCAGCATCATGATGTACACTGCCGGCCTGGGCATGCGCCACGTGCCGCTGTTCCGCGACATGCACTGGAACCTGCTGCTGGTGATTGCCTTCGTGCCGGTGCTGGCCTACGTGGTGTGGCCAGATCTGCTCTATCAAAAGGGCCAGGCGTTTCTCACCTACAACGCGACCATGTACGCGCCCATCTCCGGACTGTTGCTGGTCGACTATTTCTGGCTGAGAAAGCAGCGGGTCAACCTCTCGCAGATTTTTTCCGACGATCGCGGCAGCCATTACTGGTTCTGGGGCGGATTCAACTGGCTGGCGGTCATCTGCCTTGGGCTTGGCTACGCGATCTACCTGTATTTGTACGATCCGGTCAACGTGGTGGCGCACGACTGGTTCCGCTGGTTGACCGCGTCG
The DNA here is from genome assembly GCA_016868975.1 of Armatimonadota bacterium. Classification (GTDB taxonomy): domain Bacteria; phylum Vulcanimicrobiota; class Xenobia; order RGZZ01; family RGZZ01; genus VGFD01. The sequence continues at coordinate 23,929 of VGFD01000013.1, forward strand.
GCGCCGGCCACGGTGATCCCCATGCTGATTTATTTCGGGCTGTCGCGCGCCTTCACGTCCGCCGAGCGAGGCGGCTACGGGGCGGACACCGCGCCGCTGCCCATCGCGCGGGTCAACCTGTGAAGCGCCTGCTCGCCTTGCTGATGCTGCTCGCCGCGTGCCGGCCGGTGGGGGCCACCGACTGGGAGAAAGCGCTGCCGGTCATTGTCCGCCTTGAGGATGCGCGCGACCTCAGCGCTCTGGTGGTCTGGACGCGGGACGAGAATCCGCGGGTACGCGCGCGCGCCGTGCGGGCCATCGGCCGCGCGCAGTCCGGGGATCTCGCGGCGGTGCGTGCCCGCCTCCTCGACAAGGAAGCGCCGGTGCGCGCCGAGGCGGTTTTCGCGCTGGGCCAGCAGTGGAGCGCGCGCGCCGAAGGGGCGCTGGTTTCCGTGGCGCGCGCCGCAAAGAGCCGCGAGGAGCATCTGCTCGCCCTCGAGGGCCTGGGAAAGTGCGCCGCGCCCGGCGATACCGGTGAGCGCCTGCTGGTGGCCGCGCTTGCTTCCCGGGAGCCGCTGGTCCGGGCGGTCGCGGCGCGCTCGCTGGGCGTGATGGCGTATCGCATGAAGATGCTCGACAAGAAGCCGTGGAAGCCGGACCGCACGCTGATGAAGCGGCTCCGCCAGTTGCTGGCCGACAAAAATCCCACGGTGCGCTGTGCGTCCGCCTACGCGATGTACCGCCTGGGCTGGGGCGGCTTTGCGGCCCGTGCCGCGGCGCCTGATCCGGCGCTGCTGCGGTTGTTGGCGGACCGGGACGACACGGTGCGCATCGTGGCGCTGCAAGCGCTTGCCGAGACGACGGCGGCGGGCGCGCTGCCGGCCGCCGCGCTGGCCGCGGTGTTGCGGGGCAAGGACTGGCGGGCCCGGGTGGCCGCGGTCGACACGCTTGGCAAAGCCGGCGGCGAGGGCGCCGATGAAGCGCTGGTGCTGGCGTTGCACGATCCCCACGCGCTGGTGGTTGTGGCCGCGCTGCGCGCCGCGGCGGCGCACAAGACCGAGGCCAGCGCCGCGATCCTGGAATTGTGGAGAAACCCGACGGCCTCGGAAATGGTGCGCGCCGAGGCGCTCCGCGTGCTGCCCGCGCTGAGCGCGGGTGGGGCGGACGAGGTAAGGGCGGCCGCGACTGACGCGAACTGGCGTTACCGGCGGGCCGCCGCGCAGGCGCTTGCCTCGCTGGGCGACATCACGCTGGTCGACGCTTTGCTCGCGGATTCCGACCCGCGCGTGCGTGCGGCCGCCGCCGAGTCCCTGGGGGATTCGAAAGGCACCGCCGAGCGGCTTTTGCGCGCGCTGGCCGACCCGGACATGGTGGTTCGCGCGACCGCCGCGGAGGCCCTTGGCAAGCGCGGTGATCGCAACGCCGTACCGCTTCTTATTGAGACGCTGCAATCTTTGAGCTCGGCCCAGGACGGCGAGGTGATGATGGCCATCGTCGACGCGCTCGGAGAAATCCGCGATCCCCGCGCGGAGGATATCCTGGTGCGCCTCGTCGCGGATCCCGACGTGAGCGTGGGCGAGCACTCCGAAAAGGCCTTGCGCGCGCTGGGCAAGCCCTACAAAGGGCCGCGTCCGATGCGTCCGCGCGCGGCGCCGCCCTCCGATGAGGCGCTCAAGTTCTTGCTGCAGGCCCCTCTGAAGGCGGCCAAAGGCAAGCCGACGGTGGCGGTGGTGACGACCACGCGCGGCGACTTGCGCATCCGCCTGATGGTGGACGAGGCGCCGCTCACCGCGTGGAATTTCATTTCCCTGGCGCGCAAGAAGTATTACGACGGCATCACCTTTCATCGAGTGGTGCCCAATTTCGTGGTGCAGGGAGGCGATCCGCGCGGAGACGGATGGGGCGGCCCGGGCCGGACCATCCGCTGCGAGTACAATCCCCAGCGCTATCGGCGCGGAATGGTGGGGATGGCGCTGGCCGGCAAGGACACCGGCGGCAGCCAGTGGTTCGTGACCCACTCGCCGCAGCCGCACCTCAACGGGCGCTTCACCATCTTCGGGCGCCTGGAGGCGGGCGGAGAAGTGCTCGACGCGCTGACCGAGGGGGACCAGATCATCTCGGTCAAGATCATCGCGCCCTAATGGGGGGTCCAGGGGGCGCCGAAGGCGACTCCCCCTGGGTCAAACCCGCTGGGGGGTCCAGGGGGCGCCGAAGGCGACTCCCCCTGGGTCAAACCCGCTGGGGGGTCCAGGGGGCGCCGAAGGCGACTCCCCCTGGGTCAAACCCGCTGGCGGGTCCAGGGGGCG